>NZ_NEHZ01000018.1:0-162131 GCF_002112565.1 Pseudomonas sp. R25(2017) | reverse complement strand
TCGTTGCCGACGCCGGGTACTGTTCCGCGATCTTCGTCGACGGTCTGGGCAGTGGCGGCTACGGCGGCCGCGGCGGCGAAGGCTTCAGCGGCGGCGGGGGCAGTTTCGGCGGCGGCGGATCGTCCGGCGGCTGGTGACACAACAATAAGACTGGGCATTTCACGACATGGCACTACTGACCGAACACGAACAACGCAAGGTCGCCGAGGCGATCGCCCGGGTCGAGCGCGAGACCGACGCCGAACTGGTGACGGTGCTGGCCGCCCGCGCCGACGACTACGCCTACGTCCCGCTGCTGTGGGCCAGCCTGCTGGCGCTGGTGCTGCCGGGCGTCGTGCATTACTTCACCGGCTGGCTGACCCTGCGCAGCCTGCTTGTGGTGCAGTGGGGCGTGTTCATCGTGCTGTGCCTGGTGTTCCGCCTGCCCAAGGTCACCACCCACCTGGTGCCGCGCCGGGTACGCCACTGGCGGGCGTCGAACCTGGCGCGCCGGCAGTTCCTGGAGCAGAACCTGCACCACACGGTGGGCGGCACCGGGATGCTGATCTTCGTCTGCGAGGCCGAGCGCTATGTGGAGATCCTGGTGGACGAAGGCATCTCCCGCCGGCTGGACAACCGCAGTTGGGATGCGATCGTCGCAGCGTTCACCGAGCAGGTGCGCCAGGGGCAGACATTGCAGGGATTCGTCGCGTGCATCGAGGCCTGCGGCGAATTGCTCAAGGTGCATGTGCCGGTGACCCAGGTGCGCAACGAGTTGCCGAACCGCCTGGTGGTGCTGGGGTAGGCCAAAAGAACGCCGTTGGGCAAATAACTGCGTGTCCCCGGCGCCCATCCCCCCTAAACTGTGCGCCATTTCCGATTTGCCCCGTCCGAGGCCGTTTTCCGCATGTCCGTCACCGCCGCTTCCGCCCCCGATCAGCACGCCAGGTTCATCGGCCTGCTGCAAACCAGCCTCGATCAGAACGGTTTCATCAAACTGGTGCTGGCCCGGTACGTCGGCGACGAGGCGGACCTGCAGCGGGTCATCGTCAAGCCGGTGACGGTCAAGGGCCAGCCGAGCCTGTCCTTCGTCTACCGCTACAAGACCCGCGACATCACCAAGAACCTGGCCCTGGCCGACGGCGTGGCGGCGGTCGCCGGTCTGCTGCCCGAGGCGTTCAGGAACGCGCACCTGCTGACGCTGACCGACGAGGCCCAGCTCGAATACAGCAAGAAGGGCAAGCCTTCGCTGTTCATGAGCAAGCCCCAGCAACTGCGCGAAGTGCCGACCGCCGGCCACAACCGCGAGAAGCACCGCTTCCTCGAACTGAACCGGCCGTTCCTCAAGGACCTGGGCGTGACCAACGCCCAGGGCGAGCTGATCCCGGCGATGTCGCGCAAGTGGAAGCAGATCAACAAGTTCATCGAAGTGTTCAGCCATACGCTGACCTCGTCGCCGCTGGCGCTGGACAAACCGGTACGGGTGGCGGACTTCGGTTCGGGCAAGGGCTACCTGACCTTCGCCATCCATGACTACCTGCGCAACACCCTCAAGGCCGAGGGCGAGGTCACCGGCGTCGAGCTGCGCCAAGAGATGGTCGACCTGTGCAACGCCGCCGCGCAAAAGCTGGAGCACCCGGGGCTGGCGTTCAAGTGCGGCGACGTGCGCAGCGTGGCGCCGAGCGAGCTGGACGTGATGATCGCCCTGCATGCCTGCGACATCGCCACCGATTACGCGATCCACACCGGCATCCGCTCCGGGGCGTCGATCATCCTGTGCTCGCCGTGCTGCCACAAGCAGATCCGCCTGCAGATCCAGAGCCCGGCGCTGCTCAAGCCGATGCTGCAATACGGCCTGCACCTGGGACAGCAGGCGGAAATGGTCACCGACAGCCTGCGCGCGCTGTTCCTGGAGGCCTGCGGCTACGAGACCAAGGTGTTCGAATTCATTTCGCTGGAGCACACCAACAAGAACAAGATGATCCTGGCGGTCAAGCGCGCCGAACCGGCGGACCCGGCCCGGCTGCTGGAGAAGATCCAGGAACTGAAGGCGTTCTACCACATCAGCGAACACTGCCTGGAAACCCTGCTGCGCGCCGACGGCTACCTGGCCTGACCTGAGTTTTGGGGGCCTGGGCTGACGTCATCGCCAGCAGGCTGGCTCCCACAGGGTTCTCGGTTGAATGCCGAAACGGCGGCCACTGCAAAACAATGTGGGAGCCAGCCTGCTGGCGATGGGGTCAGTCAAATCACCGCCGGCCAAAACCTAGGCAGTGGCCCCCACCTTCGATTGCACCGCCGTCTTGCGCCCGAGCATCACCGTCGCGATCACCCCGCAGGCGAACACCCAGGTGACCGGTTCCACGTGCTCGCCGAAGAACAGCGCCGAAAACGCGATGGTGAAGAAGATCTGCAGCAGTTGGATCTGGCTGACCCGGGCGATGCCGCCCATGGCCAGGCCGGCGTACCAGGCGAAGAAGCCGATGAACTGCGAGAACAGCGCGACGTAGCCGAACGCCCACCAGGTCTTGGCCGACACCGCGCCCTGATGCTGCAGCGCCAGGTACAGCACCGGGCCGACCAGCAGCGGCGTCGACAGCACCAGCGCCCAGCAGATCACCTGCCAGCCGCCCATCTCCTTGGCCAACCGGCCGCCCTCGGCGTAGCCCAGTCCGCCCACCGCGATGGCGGCGAGCATCAGCAGGTCGCCGGCCTGAATGCTGCCGGCGCCGCTGAGCAGCGCGTAGCCGAGCACCAGCGCACTGCCCAGGGCCGCGCAGGCCCAGAAGGCCTTCGACGGCCGCTCGTGGGACAGCCACGCGGCGTACAGCGCCACGCACAGCGGCTGCAGGCCGTTGACCAGCGCGCCATGGGACGCCGGCAAGGTCTGCATGGCCCAGGCCGACAGCACCGGAAAGCCCAGGATCACGCCGGCGATCACCAGGCTCAGGCCTTTGACCTGACGCCAGGTCGGCCACTTTTCCCGTCGCCACAACAGCAGCAACGCCGCCGGGGCCGCCGCGAACAAGGCGCGGCCCAGGCCGTTGAGCAGGGGGTGCAGTTCCTGCACCACGATCCGGGTGAAGGGCAGGGTGAGGCTGAAGATCACAACCCCGAGCAGGCCCAGGGCCATGCCGGTGTTTTCGCGGGAGGACATGTTGGCGACCGGTTAGGAAGGTGGCAGGGAGGTGGGTTCATCTAGCCACAAACCGCCGGGTTTGGCGCTTACAGCTGGCGGCAGAATGGTCGGTACAGTTCGGCTGCAGGCCACATATCCGCAGAGGCGGCGGATCCGGTCTACTTTGTAGGTTCCTGTGCATTTACCTGAGGAGTCCGGGCCATGGCCGCAAAGAAAATCCTGATGCTGGTCGGCGATTACGTCGAAGACTATGAAGTGATGGTGCCGTTCCAGGCCCTGCAGATGGTCGGTCACACCGTGCATGCCGTGTGTCCGGACAAGGCGGCGGGCAAGACGGTGCGCACGGCGATCCATGATTTCGAAGGCGACCAGACCTACAGCGAGAAACCCGGTCACCTGTTCACCCTGAACTTCGATTTCGCCAAGGTCGAGGCGAAGGACTACGACGCCCTGCTGATCCCCGGCGGCCGTGCGCCGGAATACCTGCGGCTGAACGAGAAGGTGCTGGAACTGGTGCGCGCCTTCGACCAGGCCGGCAAGCCGATCGCGGCGGTGTGCCACGGGGCGCAGCTGCTGGCGGCGGCGGGCGTTCTGGAGGGGCGCGAGTGCAGCGCCTACCCGGCCTGTGCGCCGGAGGTGCGTCTGGCCGGCGGCACCTACATCGACATCCCGGTGACCGAGGGCCATGTCCAGGGCAACCTGGCCACCGCCCCGGCCTGGCCGGCGCATCCGCACTGGCTGGCCGGTTTCCTCGGGTTGCTGGGCACCCGGATCACCCTGTAGCCGACGGGCCTCGTCCTTGCGGTAGCCAGCAGGCCGGCGCCCGCAAGGGCGCCGCCGGAGCGGGTCAGAAGAACCGCGTCACGCTCACCTTGGCGTTGCGCCCCTGGCTGTAGGCGCGGTCACCGCTGAGGGCCGGGCGATAGTCTTCGTTGAACAGGTTGTCGACCGTCAGGTTCACCTCGGTGCCCTTGAGGTAAGGCTGCTGCGGTTTCCAGTTGGCGAACAGGCCCTGCACGTTGTAGCGGTCGTTGTCGTACTGGTCGTAGAACACATCGCCCACGGTGTTCTTGCCGGAGCCGTACTTGTCGCTCGGCAGGCGGTCGGTCTGGCGCACGAACTCGCCCTGCCAGCCGACCTGGGCGTCCCAGGACGGGATCTTCACGCCGAGCACCACCACCCACTTGGCCGGCGGAATGTCCCGGGCCCAGACGTCCGGCCCCCACGGGTTGGTGTAGGCCCCCTCGTGCTTGCCGGTCATCCACGAATAGGACAGCGAGCCGAACAGGTACGTCGAGTCATAGAAGCTCTCGACTTCGAAGCCCTTGATGGTCACCCCGCCGATGTTGCGGTAGTTGCCCATCGGGCCCATGCCTTTGCAGTCGGTGGAGATGCTGCCGCCCTTGATCGCCTGGTTTTCGCAGCCGATGCCGGTGGCCTTGAAGATCTCGTCGTCGATCTTGTTGCGGAACAGGGTGGTGCGCACCTGCACGTTGTCGTGGTCGGTGAACACGCCGGCGAAATGGCTGATGTTGCCGGCGCGCCAGCCGGTGATGCGTTCCGGGTCGAGGTCGACGCTGGTGGCGGTGCGGCTGCCCAGGCCCTGGACTTCGTACTGTTCGTCGATTACCGGCGCGCGCCAGGTCTTGCTGTAGTCGACGAAGAAGCCGACGTCCGGGGTCATCCGCCAGAAGGCCGACAGGCGCGGCGACCAGCCGGTGTAGGTGCGGTCGCTGTAGTCATGGCCGAAGGCCGGATCCGGGTTGTTGTAGTACGGCGCTTCGTTGGCTTCGCCGCGGTTGCGCACATGGTCGTAGCGCAGGGACGGGGTCAGGGTGAAGTCGCCCAGGGTGATGGCGTCCTGGAAGTAGACGCTGTTGGTGTCGACCTTGCCCTGTGGCATGAAGCTGGGCTGGAAGCGGCCGCCGTTGTACTTGGGCACCTCGTAGGCCTTGCCCGGCATCCACATTTCGGTGTCGCGGCTGTGGCGGCGCAGTTGCACGCCGGTGGTGAACGCATGGGCCAGCGGGCCGGTCTCGAACAGGCTGACGTTGCTGGCCTCGACGATGCGGTCCTTGTAGGCGGTGTCCATCTTGCGTCCGCCGGTGGAGGTCTGGAAGAACGCCGTGGCGTCGCGTTCATCGGTCTGGTCGGTGTTGGACTCCGAGTAGCTGAGCTTGAAGTCGATCAGGCGGTTGTCCAGCGGCTGGTACTGGTACTTGGCCGACCAGGTGGTGTCGACGGTTTCGCGGTTGGCCAGGAAGCGCTTGAGCGCCTTGTCGTAGCCGTACTGCTTGATGTTGGACCAGGTCGGCGGCGTCGGGTAGCTGGCGGACGAGAACGGAGTCCAGCGCTCGCTTTGCGAACGCGAGTAGGACAGCCCCACGCTGTGCTCGTCGTCCAGGTGCAGGTTGAACTTGAGCAGTTGGCCGTCCAGGTCCTGGGCGCTGTTGGGCAGGCGCTTGGGGTTGATCGGGTACTGGTTGTCCGGGTCGGGCGGGGTGCCGGCCAGCTTCATGTCGCCGCCGTCGCGCCGGGTCAGGTACACCAGCGCGTCGGCGCGGCCGTCCTCGGTGCGGCCGAACGCGGCGCCGCTGTAGGTCTGCTGATGGTCGTTGCTGGCGTAGCCGTACTTGACCATCGCGCCGCTGTTGCGACCTTCCTGCAGCAGGTCTGGCGCGTCCTTGGTTTCCATGTGGACGGTGCCGCCGAAGCCGCCGTTGCCGGTGAGCACCGAGTGCGGGCCCTTTTCCACCTCGATGCGTTTGATCAGTTCCGGCTCGATGAAAATCGTGCCCTGCTGATAGCGCTCGAAGCCGCTCTTGGTGGCGCCGTCGACGGTCAGCGGCACGTCCTCGGCGTCGCCCAGGCCCCAGATGTTGATGGTCTGGCCGCCGGGCTTCATCGACCCGCCCATGCTCACGCCCGGCAGGGTGGCGAGCAGGCTGGGGATGTTGGCGGGCTGGCGGCGGTCGATGTCGGCCTGGGGCAGGGTCGAGCGGCCAACCGTGCCGGAATCGACCTCGGTGCCGCTGCCGATCACGCTCAGGGCATCGAGCTGGATCCCGTCGCCGCTGCTGGCCACGGGTTCTTGAGGGCGCACCACATAGGTCTGGTTGACCTTGATCAGGCCGAACGGGCTGTTTTCCAGCAATTGCCGGATGGCGGCTTCCGCGCTGTATTCGCCGTCGAGGGCCGGGGCCTTGAGGTCGCGCAGCTGCGCTTCATCGAACAGCAGCTGGATCCCGGCCTGCTGCGCGATCTGGCTCAGCGAGGCGGCCAGCGGCTGCGCCGGCAGATGCAGGCTGAGGTTGTCGGCATGGGCCTGAACGCTGAACGCCAGGCAGGCGGCGAGCAGGGTCGGTCGAAGGCAGGTGAGCGGGTACGGCAAAAGCACGCGAAACATGGAATCCCCCAAAGCGGCAAAAGGGCCGGAAAGGCCTGCGTTCGGAACGCAGACCGGAGGAAGACGGGACAGGCGAAAAAAACCTCACATGCGAATGCAAAATATTCTCATGTGAGATGCCGTCAGCGGTTTTCCAGGCGGATGCGGCCGTCGGCCAGTGGCACGGCCTTCACCGGAATCAAGGCGGGCAGGGCGTTGACCAGGGCGTCCGGATCCTGGGTGTCGAGATGGCCGGAGACCTTGATCTGCCCCAGTCTGGCGTTGGCCAGCAGCACAGGGTGCGGGCGGTAGAGGTTCAGCTCGTCCACCAGGCTGGCGAGCTCGCGGTTGCGGAACGACAGATGCCCGGTGCGCCAGTCGGCCACCTGGCCGTCGGCCAGGGTCTGCTGGCGCACGGCGCCGTCGGCCAGATCGACCGCGGCTTGCTGCTGCGCACCGAGCAGCAGCGGCGCCCGGTTGGCCGGCGCGAAAGCCACCTGACCGTGGGCGACGCTCACCACTACTTGCGCATCGCTGCGCCGCACATCGAAGCCGGTGCCGACCACCCGCACGGTCGCGTCGCCGGCCTGCACCCACAGCGGCCGTTCCTTGTCCGGCGCCACGTCCACATAGAACTGGCCGCGGTCGAGGATGAGCCGGCGCTGCTGGCTGTCGAACTCGATGCGCAGCTGCGTGTTGGCGTTGACCGACAACGTGCTGCCGTCCGGCAGTTCGAGGGTGCGCCTGTCCTTGGACGGCGTGGCGATCTGTTGATGAAGCACCGTGTGGGACGTGCCCAACGGCAAGGCCAGCACGGCACAGAGCAACGCCGCCGCCGTCGCCAGCGCCGGACGCCATCGGCTGGCGGGCTTTCGCGGCGCCAGGGTTGCCGGGCGGTGCAGGGGGCGCACCCCTTCCAGGTCGGCCCACAGCGCTTCGAATGCCTGATAGGCCTTGGCGTGTTCGGGCTCGCGCAGCCACCACTCGAATGCCCGGCGCGTGGCGGGGCCCGGTTGCCGGCGGTTGCGCGTGAACCAAGCGGCGGCTTGCGCGTCGACGCTCTCGCCCGCCGGGCCGACGGTCAAATCGTGAGGGAAGTTCATTGAGGCTGCTCCGTGCCGTTGTCGTGATCCAGGCGTTGCTTGCAGTGCAACAGCGCACAGGCGATGTGTTTCTCCACCATGCTCAGCGAGATGCCCATGCGCTCGGCGATCTGCGCCTGGCTCAGGCCTTCGAAGCGGTGCAGCATCAGTGCCTCGCGCCGGCGCGGCGACAGTTCGCCCAACACCGCCTTGAGCTGTTCCAGGCGCTGCTGGCGTTGCGCGGCGGCCATCGGATCCTGGCGTTCGTCGGCCACAGGCTCCGGGTCGGCCTCGTGAGCGGGCTGGATGATATGTCGCACTTTCTGCCGCCGCCAGTGGTCGCGCAGCAGATTGCGCGCCATCTGGAACAGGAACGCCCGCGGCTGCTCGACCTGGGCCCGGTCGCGGTAGTCGAGCCACTGGGTGAAGACGTCCTGGGTCATGTCCGCCGCGTCGCTGGGGTTGTCCGTGCGTTTGTGCAGGTAATGCAGGATGTCCCTGTAGAACCGGCGAAATGAATCCACCGGCAGAGGATCGGGCGTTGGGCGGGACATGGATATCCTTCTCGACGGAGCGGGGGCGCAGAAAGGCGCGAATGATATCGAGAACGATTGCTATTTGTCATGTTGGCAAACGACACCGGCCGTCCACTGGCTGAACCGCGCAAAGGGTCTTTACTGTCGGAAGTCCAATCGACGGGAGCAGGAACATGTCCGGATGGTACGAATTGAGCAAAAGCAGCAATGGTCAGTTCAGGTTCGTCCTGAAGGCCGCCAACGCCGAGATCATTTTGACCAGCGAGCTCTACACCACGCACGCGGCGGCCCAGGCCGGCATCGCGGCGGTGCAGGCGAACAGTCCGCTGGATGAGCGCTACGAGCGAAAATCGACGAAGGACGGCCACCCGTACTTCAACCTCAAGGCCGCCAATCACCAGGTCATCGGCAGCAGCGAGGCCTATTCCTCCAATGCCGCGTGCGACAAGGGCATCGCCAGCGTCAAGGCCAACGGGCCTTCGAAGACGGTCAAGGACAAGGCGCGGCCGGTTCTCTGAACCGCTGATGCGGGCTTGCCCGCGATGGCGGCCTTGAAGGTGCCGTCGCGAGCAGGCTCGCTCCTGCAGGAGCGGCGGGATCAGCGCAGGTGCTTGAGCAGCGCCTTGAGTTGCGTGCGTCCGGCCTCGCTCAGCGGGAACACCGGCAGGCGCGGATCACCGGCCTCCAGCCCGGTCTCGCGCAGGCCGGCCTTGATCGTCGCCGGCAGCCCGCCCTTGAGGATGAAGTCCAGCAGCGGCAACTGGCGGTAGAACAGCTCCCGCGCCTTGGCCAGGTCGCCCGCCAGGGTGGCGTCGTACAGGTCCAGGTTGAGCTGTGCGATCAGGTTTGGCGCCGCCGTGCACCAGCCTCGGGCCCCGGCGGCGAACGCTTCCAGGGCCAGCGGGTTGCAGCCGTTGTAGAACGGCACCCGGCCTTCGCCGAGCAGTTGCAGCTTGTGCATGCGCTGGATGTCGCCGGTGCTCTCCTTGACCATGGTCACGTTCTCCACGCCGTCGACGATGCGCAGGATCAGCTCCACCGACATGTCGGTGCCGCTGGTGGCCGGGTTGTTGTAGAGCATGATCGGCACGCCGATGCTGTCGCCGATGGCGCGGTAGTGGGCGAGGATCTCCGCTTCGCTGAGCTTCCAGTAGGAGGCCGGCAGTACCATCACCACGTCGGCGCCGTGGGCTTCGGCGAAGCGGGCGCGGCGGATGGCCTTGGCGGTGGTCAGGTCGGACACGCTGACGATGGTCGGCACCCGCTTGGCCACGTGGCGGAGGCTGAACTCGGCGACCTGGTCCCACTCGGCGTCGCTCAGGTAGGCGCCTTCGCCGGTGCTGCCCAGCGGGGCGATGGCGTGGACGCCGCTGTCGATCATCCGGTCGATGGAGCGGCCGAGGGCCGGCAGGTCGAGGCCTTCGCCGTGGGCGCCGAATGGGGTGACGGTGTAGCCGATGATGCCGTGAATGTCGGTCTTGGACATGGGGTGACTCCGTGAAAAGGGGCTTCAGTTCAGGCAATCGGCGTGCTGGCGCAGATTCTGCCGGGCGTAGTAGTTGAAGGCGGCGGCATGGCGCTTGGGCTTGGACACCCAGTCATGGGCTTCGCGGCCCAGCGCCGGGATGATCGGCTTGACGGTGCCGGCCGCCATCGCCAGCAGTTGCAGTTTGGCGGCGCGCTCGATCAGTTGCGCGATCACGCAGGCTTCCTCGATGGTGGCGCCGGTGGACAACTGGCCGTGGTGCGACAGCAGGATCGCCCGCTTGTCGCCGAGGGCGCCGGCGATCAGCTCGCCTTCTTCGTTGCCCACCGGCACGCCCGGCCAGCCTTCGAGGAAGGCGCAGTCGTCGTACAGCGGGCACAGGTCCATGTGGGAAATCTCCAGCGGCACTTCCAGCATCGACAGGGCGGCGATGTGCGTCGGGTGCGTGTGGATGATGCAGTTCACGTCCGGCCGGGCGCGGTACACCCAACTGTGGAAACGGTTGGCCGGGTTGGCCATGCCGTGGCCTTCGAGCACTTCCAGGTCTTCGTTGACCAGCAGCAGGTTGCCTGCGGTGATCTCGTCGAAACCCAGGCCCAGTTGCTGAGTCCAGTAAGTGCCGGGCTGCGGCCCGCGAGCGGTGATCTGCCCGGCGAGGCCGGCGTCGTGGCCGTTCTCGAACAGGATGCGGCAGGTCAGGGCCAGCTTTTGCCGGTCTGTCCACGTATTATCCGCCAGGGTGTTCTGCATCTGCGTCAGCGCCTGCTTGACCAGCTGCTCTTTGGGTAGTGCTAATGTCTTGGCCATATCGGTGTCCTTCGGGTGGTTCAACGGACGTCGGGTTTGCTGTCGCTCCGCTGCTCGCAAGGTCGTGGGTGACTGCAAATGACACTAAAGAGGCTATATGACACTTTGTGTCATTGGCAAGGAATAATCGTCGCTTCCTTGATGGATTAATCGCTTCGCATGTCTATCCGTTTGAAATTATTGAGAAAAAAACTTGGCGTGACGTTGGAGGCCTTGGCCGAGAAGTCCGGCATGACCAAGAGTTATCTGTCGAAGGTCGAGCGCGGGCTCAACACGCCGTCGATCGCCGCCGCGCTGAAACTGGCCAAGGCGCTGAACGTGAAGGTCGAGGAACTGTTCTCCGAGGACAACGTCAGCCTCGACAGCTACAGCCTGGTGCGCAGCCACGAGCGCCAGTCGCTGGCCGCCAACGACCACAGCCACGGCTACGCGGTGCTGGCCCATCAGGTGAGCGAGCGCAGCCTGCTGCCGTTCATCATCTACCCGCCCGCCGAGTTCACCGACAAAACCTTTAAAGAACACTTGGGCGAGGAATTCCTGTTCGTCCACGAAGGCCGGGTGGAAGTGGACTTCATGACCGAACGGGTGCTGCTGGAGAAGGGCGACGCGCTGCACTTCAACGCGCAGAAGCCGCACCGGATCCGCTCGGTGGGCGAGGAGCAGGCGCAGTTGCTGGTGGTGGTGCACAGCGCCGAAGAGTGACCGGCCGGTTTGGCTGACGCCTGCATGGGCAGGCGTGCAGCACCGGTCTCCTGTGGGAGCTAGCCTGCCAGCGATGGCGTCCGATGGTCCGCCGCTAAACCTCGACCGGCACCGACAGCTTCGGATTCCCCAACGCATGGCTCTTGGCGTCGAAGAAGCGCAGTTCGGTCGCGGTTCCCTCGAACAGCCTGGCGTAATGGCGCTTCTGGTGCTGGATGAACGCGCTGCTGCGCGGGTAGACCGAGATCGCCAGAACCTTGGGCTGGGCCAGGCGCAGGGCGCGGACGATGTGCGCGTCCTGCTCGCCCAGGGCATGGCCGAACAGGCACAGGTTGTCGCTGTGCCGCTGCAACTGGTCCAGGCAGAACGACAGGTAGTCCGAACTGCGGATGGTCTTGAGCTTGTCCGCCACCGGCCCTTCGTTGACGATCAGCGGCACGTCGTCGAGGGTCTTGATCGTGTTGTTGATCGCGAACTGGCCCAGCAGCGTGCCTTCGGTCGAGGCCAGCCGGCGCGCCGTGCCGTCCTGGTTGCGCACCAGGTGCAGGCCGCCGTGCAGGTACAGCAGGCGTGGCTTGTGCGTGGCGTTCGCGCACAGGTCGAACCCGGCGTCGGGGCCGTTGAACAGGTCGTCGACGGCCTCGCCGCCGTGCTGGACCGCCCAGTGGCCGAGCAGGTCGTAGTTGGTGGTGAACACCGTGCGGTAGCGGGCCAGTTCCTCGCCCAGCGCCGCCAGGGTCGAGGCCTCGACCAGGCGCCAGGGGATGTGCACCGCGTGCACCGTGTTGATCAGCGCTTCCTTGATCGCGTAGTAGCGGTTGCGCGGCGCCGCCGAGCTGACCGCCAGGGCCTTGTTCACCCGGCTGGTGGTCTTCAGCGCGCCCAGCACCTGCTCGAAGCTGCGCGTCTGCAGGGCGTCGAAGACCGCCAGCTCGGATGCACCCAGCGGTTTCTCTTCCACCGTGCGGGCGTTCTCGAACAGCGAGTCGTAGCCGAAGTCGTCCCACACCGCGCGGCTGGCGCCGTTGCCCGTGAGCAGGCCGCCGAAGGCCACAGTGTCGCGCAGGGCGTTCCAGTCTTCGAGGCGGTCGTCGACATCCAGAAAATCGGTCATTGCAGGGCAGGTCTCAAACAAAGGGGCAGATGGGCGGCGACTTTATCACGAGCGGGCATTGAGCCAGATCAACAACGGCCGTGACCGTTCGGTCGATCCTGTGCGCATCCGCCGGATCGGAGCAACCGGTTCGCCCCCTGTCAGGAGACCCGTTCATGAGCAGCACGTTCTTCATTCCCGCCGTCAACATCATGGGCAGCGGCTGCCTGGACGACGCCATGGGCGCGATCCGCAACTACGGCCTGCGCAAGGCGCTGATCGTCACCGACGCCGGCCTGGCCAAGGCCGGCGTGGCGCAGATGATCGCCGAGAAACTGGCGATGCAGGACATCGACTCGGTGACCTTCGACGGCGCCAAGCCCAACCCGAGCATTGCCAACGTCGAGGCGGGGCTGGAGATGCTCAAGGCCGGCCGCTGCGATTTCGTGGTGTCCCTGGGCGGCGGCTCGCCCCACGACTGCGCCAAGGGCATCGCCCTGTGCGCGACCAACGGCGGGCACATCAGCGACTACGAAGGCGTCGACCGCTCCGCCAAGCCGCAGCTGCCGCTGATCGCGATCAACACCACCGCCGGCACCGCCAGCGAGATGACCCGCTTCTGCATCATCACCGACGAATCGCGCCACGTGAAAATGGCCATCGTCGACCGCAACGTCACACCGCTGCTGTCGGTCAACGACCCGGCGCTGATGGTGGCGATGCCCAAGGGCCTGACCGCCGCCACCGGCATGGACGCGCTGACCCACGCCATCGAAGCCTATGTGTCCACCGCCGCCAACCCGATCACCGACGCCTGCGCGCTCAAGGCCATGACCCTGATCAGCAACAACCTGCGCCTGGCGGTGCGCGACGGCAGCGACCTGGCGGCGCGGGAGAACATGGCCTACGCGCAGTTCCTGGCCGGCATGGCGTTCAATAATGCGTCGCTGGGCTACGTGCACGCGATGGCGCACCAGTTGGGCGGCTTCTACGATCTGCCCCACGGCGTCTGCAACGCCGTGCTGCTGCCCCATGTGCAGACGTTCAACGCGCTGGTGTGCGCCGACCGCCTCACCGACGTGGCTCACGCCATGGGCGCGGACATCCGCGGCTTCAGCTCGGAGGAGGGCGCTCAAGCGGCCATCGCCGCGATCCGCTGCCTGGCCAAGGACGTCGAGATCCCCGGCGGCCTGCGCGACCTGGGCGCCAAATGCACCGACATCCCGGTGCTCGCCGCCAACGCCCTGAAAGACGCCTGCGGCTTCACCAATCCGCGGGCGGCGGATCAGCGGCAGATCGAGGAGATTTTCCGCAACGCATTCTGAGGCGGGCACGGCGCGGGCGAACGGCGTTATGCTGCGGACTCGCCCGCGCCGTCACCGCCGAGTCTTGCATGCTGCAAAAGAGCCTGATCCGCCGCCTCGACCTGATCACCCTGCACCTGTTCGTCGCTGTCCACGAAGAGGGCACCCTGACCCGCGCCGCCGCCCGCGAGGCGATCGCCGTGTCGGCGGCGAGCAAGCGTCTGATGGAGCTGGAAGAGGCGCTGGGCATCAGCCTGTTCGTGCGCCAGGCCAAGGGCATGACCCTGACGCCGGCCGGCGAGACCTTGCTGCACCACGCCCGGCAGATGCTGTTCAACGTCGAGAAGATGGGCCTGGAGCTGGGCGAGCACAGCCATGGCGTGCGCGGCTATGTGCGGATGCTCGCCAACCTGTCGGCGATCATCCAGTTCCTGCCCGAAGACCTGCGCGACTTCTCCGGATCGCACCCGCAGATCAAGACCGACCTGGAGGAGAGGCCCAGCGCGGGCGTGATCCAGGGAGTGCTCGACGGCGTCGCGGACCTGGGCATCTGTTCCTGCGACAGCGACATCAAGGGGCTGCAGAGCGTGCTGTACCGCCGCGACCGCCTGGTGGTGGTGACGCTGCCAGAACATCCGCTGACCGCCCGCGAATCCGTCGCGTTCGCCGACACCCTGGACAACGATTACGTCGGCCTGCACGCCGCCAGCTCGATCAACATGCGCACCCACGCCGCTGCGCGCCAGGCTGGCAAAGTGCTGCGCATCCGCATTCATGTGCCGGGGTTCGATGCGGTGTGCCGGATGGTGCAGGCCAACATGGGCATCGGCATCCTGCCGCAGCGCGCCTACGAACTGTTCGGCCGGGCGTTGGGGTTGCGGGCTGTGCCGTTGAGCGATGAGTGGTCGGACCGGGCACTGATCCTCGTGGCGCGGGACGAGGCGGCGCTGTCGCCGGTGAGCCGGATGCTGTTCGAGCATCTGCGCGGGCAGGGCTGAGGTTTCCATCCGGGCAAGCCGATGCAGCGGGCAATACCGCGGGAACTCGCCTGCTGGCGATGACGGGCAGAGCTGTACCGTCGTTCCCACATTCACCGAGCGTTCGCATTTGGCGAACGCCCCTTGCCGAGTGAAGGTTGGATTCATCCTTCGGCATTCCTCTAGCCTTGGCCGCAATTCCAAGAACAAGAGGTAACCCGCGATGACCGCCCCCTTGAGTGCAATCAAAGTGATCGAGATCGGCACGCTGATCGCTGCGCCGTTTGCCGCGCGGATGCTCGCCGAGTTCGGCGCCGAGGTGATCAAGATCGAAGCCATGGGGCAGGGCGATCCGCTGCGCAAATGGCGCAAGCTGCACGAAGGCACGTCGCTGTGGTGGTACCTGCAATCGCGCAACAAGAAATCCCTGGCGCTGAACCTCAAGTCCACCGAGGGCATCGACCTGGTCAAGCGGTTGGCGCAGGACGCCGACGTGATCATCGAAAACCTGCGCCCCGGCGCCCTGGAGAAACTCGGGCTGGGCTGGGACGTGCTCCAGGCGCTGAACCCCAATCTCACCCTCGTGCGCATCTCCGGCTACGGCCAGACCGGCCCCTACCGTGACCGCCCGGGCTTCGGCGCCATCGGCGAGGCCATGGGCGGCATTCGCTATACCACCGGCAGCCCCGGTTCGCCGCCGGCGCGGGTCGGGGTCAGCCTGGGCGATTCGCTGGCTTCGCTGCACGCGGTGATCGGCGCGCTGATGTCGCTGCTGCGGGTCAAGACCGGGCAGGGCGGCGGTCAGGTCGTCGATGTGTCGTTGGCCGAGAGCGTATTCAACGTGATGGAAAGCCTGGTGCCGGAGTACGACATGCTCGGCCATGTCCGCGAACGCAGCGGCGGCGCCTTGCCGGGCATCGCACCGTCCAACACCTACCTCACCGGCGACGGCGCCTATGTGGTGATCGCCGGCAACAGCGACCCGATCTACCGGCGCCTGATGCAGGTGATCGGCCGTGCGGACCTGGCCGATGCCCCCGAGTTCGCCCACAACGACGGGCGGGCGGCGAAAAGCGGCGTGCTGGACGCGGCCATCACCCATTGGACCAGCAGTTTGCCGATCGACGATGTGCTGAGCGTGCTGGAGGCCGCCGAAGTGCCCGCCGGACGCATCTATTCGGTGGCCGACATCGTCGCCGACCCGCATTACCGGGCGCGGGACATGCTGCTCGACGCCGAACTGCCCGGCGGCGCTACGGTGAAGATGCCGGGCATCGTGCCCAAGCTCTCGCAGACCCCCGGCGCGGTGAACTGGTCCGGCCCGGCGCTCGGTCAGCACACTGACGCCATCCTCGCCGGGCTCGGCCTGGCGCCATCGGACATCGAACGCCTCAAAGCCCAGAAGGTGGTGCAATGATCACGGACTTTTCGCAACGCCTCATCGTCCAGGAAGTCTCGCCCCGGGACGGGCTGCAGATCGAGCCGACCTGGGTCGAGACCCAAGACAAGATCGCGCTGATCGATCAACTGTCCCTGGCCGGCTTCAGCCGCATCGAGGCCGGCTCCTTCGTCTCGCCCAACGCCGTTCCGGCCCTGCGCGACGGCGAGCAGGTGTTCAAGGGCATCCTTCGCCGGCCCGGCGTGACCTACGTTGCGCTGATTCCCAACCTCAAAGGCGCACAGCGTGCCCTGGCGGCCGGGGCGGACGAGCTGAACCTGGTGATGTCCGCCAGCCAGACCCACAACCTGGCGAACATGCGCATGAGCTGCGAAGCCTCGCTGGCGGCGTTCGCCGAGACCGTGGCGTTCGCCAGCGGCTCCGGTACGGGCCTCAACGGCAGCATCGCCACCGCGTTCGGTTGCCCGTTCGAAGGCCGGACAGACGAGGACCGGGTGCTGCGGATCGTCGACGCCTATCAGGAACTCGGCATCCGCGGCATCACCCTGGCCGACACCACCGGCATGGCCAACCCCCGGCAGGTGGACGGCTTGGTGCGGCGGGTGCTGCAACGGGTGCCGGCGGCCGACCTCACCTTGCATTTCCACAACACCCGCGGCCTGGGCCTGTGCAACGTGCTGGCGGCCTACGAGGCCGGGGCCCGGCGCTTCGATGCGGCGCTCGGCGGGCTGGGCGGCTGTCCGTTCGCGCCGGGCGCGTCGGGCAACATCTGCACCGAGGACCTGGTGAACCTCTGCGACGAGGTCGGCATTGCGACGGGCATCGACTTGCCGCTGCTGCTGAAACTGTCCCGAGGTTTGCCGGCGCTGCTGGGCCACGACGTTCCCGGCCAACTGGCCAAGGCCGGGCGCAATTGCGACCTGCATCCGGTTCCCTCGTGACAGGCGCCTTGCCCTGTGTGAGCGACCCCGACTGACGCTTTCGCCAGCAGGCCGGCTCCCACAGGTTCTGCGTCCGCCCCCGGCACGGTCGGAGCCAGCCTGCTGGCGATGACGTCAGACCGGGCGCCGCAGAAGCGGGCCAAGACAGTGGCCCCTCCGTTTCAAAAAGCATTTCAACCGCCAGACAACAAAAACAATCGGACGCCCCCGGCAGTCCGCCTGGAGAATACTTATGAGCCTCAACGTCATGGAGGCGGGCGCGAGCCCGTCCGTCAATCACGATGCCGAAAAAGCCCTGGTCAGCAAGGTCGCCTGGCGCCTGATGCCGCTGATCATGGTCTGTTACCTGTTCGCCTTTTTCGACCGCATCAACATCAGCTTCGCCAAGTTCCAGCTGCAGGCCGACCTGAGCCTGAGCGACACCGCCTACGGGTTCGGCGCCGGGCTGTTCGTGGTCGGTTACGTGCTGTTCGAAGTGCCGAGCAACATGATGCTGTACAAGGTCGGCGCACGGCGCTGGATCGCCCGGATCATGATGTCCTGGGGCATTGCCACCGCGTTGATGGTGTTCGTCACCAGCGAATGGCAGTTCTACGCGCTGCGGTTTCTCATCGGTGCGATGGAGGCCGGTTTCGCCCCCGGCGTGCTGTATTACCTGACGCTGTGGTTCCCGCAGCATTTTCGCGGGCGCATCACCTCGATGCTGTTCCTGGCCTCGGCGTTCGCCGGGCTGGTGGGCGCGCCGTTTTCCGGCCTGGTGCTGGAGCACCTCGACGGCGTGCTGCAGATGCGCGGCTGGCACTGGTTGTTCCTGCTCGGTGGCGTGCCGTGCGTGGGCCTCGGCTTCCTGGTGCTGACATTGCTCAAGGACCGCATCGAGGACGCGCCCTGGCTGACGGCGGACGAAAAGAGCCTGCTCGCCAGCCGCATCGCCCAGCATGAACCACACAAGAGCGGCGGGTCGTTGCTGGCGGCGCTGAAGATCCCGGGTTTCCTGACACTGGGCCTGATCTACTTCCTGATCCAGGTCGCGTCCTACGGCCTGAACTTCTGGGCGCCGCAACTGATCCGCAGCGCCGGCACCGAAAGCCCGGTGATGATCGGCCTGCTGACTGCGGTTCCCTACATCTGCGGGGCCATCAGCATGGTGGTGATCGGCCGGCTGTCGGACGCCACCGGCGAGCGGCGCAAGTTCGTCGCCGGGCTGGTGACCGTCGGCGCCATCGGGTTCTTCAGCGCGGGGATCTTCGCCAGCCATACCACGTTCCTGATCGTCGCCCTGGGCCTGCTCGGCGCCGGCATCATCGCCTCCATCCCGAGCTTCTGGACGTTGCCGCCCAAGTTGCTGGCAGGTGCCGGCGCCGGGGCGGCGGGCGGGATCGCGGTGATCAACACGCTGGGGCAGTTCGGCGGCATCGTCAGCCCGGTGATGGTCGGACGGATCAGGGACCTGACCGGCAGCACCACCCCGGCGCTGTATGTCATCGGCGTGGCGGCGCTGATCGCGGCGGCATTGCTGCTGTGGGGGTTGCCGCAGAAGCTGCGCACGCTCGATAAGGGCTGAGTCGGTGCCGTTGCCGCTGGATGGCGGCAACGGCGATGCTCACTTCGGTTGCAGCACTTCAAACCTGCGGACAAGGGCCCAGTCGGAAACATTATTGCCCTCGCGTTGTTTGGCCGAAATCGTCCCGAGGCGCATCGTTGAGGCTTTTCGCCGGAGCGGCGCTGAACTGCATCAGCGCCACGCCGGCGATCAGCAGCAGGGCGGCCACCGCTCGTGCCGGCGTCACCTGCCGTTGGACGAGACCAAACAGCCCGAAGTGATCGAGCATCATCGACGAAACCACCTGCCCGGCCAGCGCCAGGGCCACGAAACCCGAGGCGCCGAGCCTGGGCAGCAGCACCACCGCCAGCCCGACGAAACACACCCCGAACGCCCCGCCGGTCCACATCCACAGCGGCGGCATTCCCGTCTGCGTCAGCGACGGCAGCGGCAGGCGCAGCGCGACGATCACCGGCAACAACACCAGCACGCTCACCACCAGCGACACCATCGTCGCCCACAGCGGGTGCCCCAGGCCCCGCGCCAGGTTGAAGTTCAACGCACTCTGAAACGGCACCACGGCGCCGGCGAGCGCCGCCAACAGCATTAGTCCAGCCCACTGCAAGGTTCCCATGGGTCTTTCTCCGGCAAGGTTTCGCTGGACTGTAGGGTATTCGTCGCGCAGATTTAAATTCCGTTTTGCTATTCGGAGCATGCATCGAATGAATGATCTGCGCCGCGTCGACCTCAACCTGCTGGTGATCCTCGACGCCTTGCTCATCGAGTGCCACGTGACCCGTGCCGCCGAGCGCCTGCACCTGAGCCAGCCGGCGGTCAGCCATGCGCTGGCCCGTCTGCGCGACCTGCTCGGCGATCCGCTGCTCGTGCGGGCCGGCGCCGGCCTGGCGCCCACGGCCAGGGCCCTTGAACTGGCGGCGCCGCTGGCCGAGACCCTGGCGCAGGTGCAGGCGCTGCTGGCGCCGAATGCGTTCGACCCGGCCAGCGCCCGGCGCACCTTCCGTGTCGCCATGTCCGACTACGGCGCGGCGATCATCCTGCCGGAGCTGATCCGCACCCTGCGCCACGAAGCGCCGGGCATCGACCTGCAGATCTGCCACGCCAGCCGCGAAGGCATGCTCGAAGGCGTGCTCAACGGTGATATCGACGTCGCCGCCGGCGTCTTCCCCGACCTGCCCGGCGAACTGCGCTGCACGCCGTTGTTCGAAGAGCGCTACGCCTGCCTGCTCGACCGCCGAAGCCTGCCCGCCGACGGCGTGCTCGACCTGCCGACCTACCTGTCCCGTCCCCACGTCCTGCTGGAAATGCGCGGCAGCGGCACCCCGGAAATCGAACGCACCCTGACGGCCCTGCGCGAACGCCGCCGCGTCGCCGTCAGCCTGCCGCACTGGAGCGTCGCCCCGCAGTTGATCGCCGGCACCGACCTGATCCTGACTGTGGCTTCACGGGCGCTGGGCGGGATCGACCGCACATCGCTGGCCGTCGTGCCGCCGCCGTTCGAGATCGCGCCGTTCACCTTTGTGCTGGCGTGGCATGGGCGGCGGGGTGGGGATCAGGCGTTGAACTGGTTGAATCGGCGGATCGGGGAGGGGATAGTGCGCGGCTGATATTCATCAAGGAGCGGGACGTGACAGTGAAGTTGGGTTGGATCGGCTGCGTGGCGCTTAGCGGTGGGCTGATGGCAGGGACAGTGTTCGCGGACTGCGCGCCTGAACCGGTAACGGGATCGCTGGATTTTTCCGTTTGCAAGGCGTGGCCGGCCTACCCCGGTCTGACGCTCTCTGCCGTTTCAACGTTTGAGCCGGATCCGGTGTACGGCAAAAACGATCGGGTCGGAAGCTACGATTTGAGCTTGGCCGTGCTATCGACCGGTCGTTCTGAGCCGATTGCCACTTACCGTCAACCCGCTGCGTTCATGTCTGACGCCTTTGCGTTGAGTGCCGTTGATCTCGATACCGCCAGGTACAGGCTTACCCCTGAACTTCGCGCGTTTGGTGTCAGGGCCAGCTTCAAGGGCTCCTCCCGCGTCAATCCGATGGAAGAAACCTGGTTGACCCTGTATGTAAAGGAGGGTGACAAGTTGCGCCCGGTGCTGGATCGTCTCGTCGTCTCCGACTTCGGCGGTGAGTGGGACGGCAACTGTGCAGGTGAGCGTGCGGGTACGGTTCGCACCCTTGAAATCGGTCAGACCCGTTCTCACGGTTACGCCGACCTAATCGTGAAATCGGTCACCACAGGGCTTGTCGGTGAGGGCGAGCCGCAGACGTGCGAGTTGAAAACCACGACGGGCAAACCCGTCCTCACCACGCTTCGGTACGACGGGAAGTCCTATGTGCTGCCCGCAGGTTTCAAAGGTGTCTGACGGATGCCTGATACACGACTTTTTCAAGGAAGACCCATGCTGACTCCAACCCGACTTTTCATCGCCCTCGGCCTTTTGGCCATCACCGCCCAAGCCCAGGCCGCCTGCGAAACCAAACCCTTCAACGGCCACTCCCTGTCCCGCTGCAAGATCTGGCCGGCGTTCGCGAATCAGGCGATTTCCGCCAAGTCCTCGTTCGTGCCGGATGCGGACGGCAGCCAGGACGGCGTGTTCGACCTGGAACTGTCGGTCGTCAACGCCTCCAGCCTCAAGCCGTTGGTCACCTACGTCAAACCCGGCGCCTTCAACTCCGATGCCATCAGTTTCGACGACCTCAAGATCGATACCGCCCGTTACCGCTTGGCGACGGATGTGCGGGCGTTCGGGCTGCGTTCCAGTTTCGGCCACAGCTCCCGGGCCAACCCCTACGAGAAAACCGATCTGGCGCTGTATGTCCGCGAGGGCGACAAGCTGCGGCCGGTGCTTGAGGGGCTGGTGGTCTACAAGAACAGCGGCGAGTGGATGGCCAATTGCGAAGGCGAGGGCAAGACGCTGCGCCGCACCCTTGAGGTCGGGCCGCAGACCCATCACGGGTTCTCCGACCTGATCGTGACCACCAAAGGCACGCAACTGAAGACCGTCAAGTCGGGCCAGGCGTGCGTGTCCAGCACCACGGAACTGGGCGCCACCCAAATCATCCTGAGCTACGACGGCCGGCAGTACACCGTCCCCGAAGACCTGCGAGGTTACTGAACCGATGCTCACCGGGCTCAATCATCTGACCCTTGCGGTCACCGACCTTGAGCGCAGCCTGGCGTTCTACCGTGATGTGCTGGGCCTGCGCGCCGAAGCCACCTGGGACGCCGGGGCCTACCTGTCGCTGCCGGGCCTGTGGTTGTGCCTGTCGCTGGATCCTGAGCGCAATCCCGAGCCCGCCGCCGACTACACCCATTACGCCTTCGGCCTCGACGAGGCCGATTTCCTGCCGTTCGTGCAAAGGCTCCGTGCCGCGAACGTGCGGGAATGGCGGGACAACCGCAGCGAAGGTGCGTCGTTCTACTTTCTCGACCCGGACGGCCACAAGCTCGAAGCCCATGTCGGCGACCTGGCTTCGCGGTTGGCCGCATGTCGGCAAAAGCCCTACGCGGGCATGCGTTTTTTCAACGAACCGTGAATATTCGCCGAACGCTGGGATAGACTGGCGGCCACGTTTTCCGGCGCTTGCAGGTTTTTCCATGACTTCATCGTTGCTGATGGCCGTGCTGGCCTCGGGATTCATCTACGGCATCACGCCTGGGCCTGGCGTGCTCGCGGTGTTCGGCATCGGCGCGGCCCGCGGGCGGCGGGCCGGGGCAGGGTTTCTGTGCGGGCACCTGCTGGGCGATGTGGTGTGGTGCAGCACCGCGCTGATCGCCATCGTCGGCGCCCGGGAAATCGGCAGCACGGCGTTCGACGTGCTCGGCGTGCTCAGCGGCCTGTACCTGTTCTGGCTCGGCTGGCGTGCGGTGCGGGCCCGGCGCAGCAACGGCGATCAGCCCCAGGGCGCGGCGCGCCAGCCGTTCTGGCACGGCATCCTGTTCGGCCTGACCAACCCCAAGGCCTACCCGGTGGCGGTGGCGACCTTCACCGCGCTGCTGTCGAGCCGCGCCGAGCTGCTCAACTGGTCGATGCTGCCGATGCTCATCGCCTTGAGTTTCCTGGGCGGCCTGCTGGCCTACGCTATCCTCATCGGCATTGTCGGCGCCCGTCAGGTGCGCACGCTGTATCAACGCCATGAGCTGGCGATCACCCGGCTGTGCGGGGTGATGTTCATCGGCTTCGCCGTCAACGCGCTGGTGCATGCGTTGCCGGGGCTGATGCCGAACAAGGCTTGAAACCGAACGCAAGGATGCGCAGTAGCCAGGTCAGGGACGGTTGATCAGTGCTGTATTGTCCGGACACCTACGCCGAACCATGGAAAGCCGAAACTCCGCGCCGCTGGCGAGCTACATCGATCTGTTGCTGGACGCCGTCTGCGCGGTGGATAAACAGGGCCGTTTCGTTTTTGTCAGCGCCGCCTGCGAGCAGATCCTGGGCTATCTGCCAGACGAACTGATCGGCCAGGCGATGATCGACTTCGTCCACCCGGCCGACCGCGAGCGCACCTTGGCGGCGGCCCGCGAGATCATGGGCGGCGAGCCCAAGCACAACTTCGAGAACCGCTACGTGCGCAAGGACGGCAGCGTGGTGCACATCCTGTGGTCGGCGCGCTGGTCGGAGGTCGACCAACTGCGCATCGCCGTGGCGCGGGACATCACCGAGCGCAAGCAGGCCGAGTCCCGGCAGGCGGCGCTCTATGCGATCTCCGAAGCGGCCCACGCGGCCGAAGATTTGCTGGCGCTGTTCAAGCGCATTCACCTGATCATCGGCGAGTGGCTGCCGGCGCTGAATTTTTCCGTGGCGCTGTATGACGAGCACTGCGCGCAGCTGAACTTTCCCTATCACGTCGTCGACGATGAACGTCAACCGGAGCAGCCCGGCACCGTGACCGGGCGTCTGTGCGCAGAGGTGATCCGCACCGGGCAGCCGATTCTGTTGACGCCCGACAGCGCCGACACGCCTGCGGGGTTCGAGGAACTGGTGGCCGGGCAACATGGCCCGTGCTGGCTGGGCGTGCCGCTGAACTCGAAGAACGGCACCATCGGCGCGCTGATCGTCAAGAGCTTACCCGGCGGCGAGCGCTACACCGAGCGGGACAAGGAACTGCTGCAATACGTCTGCGCGCAGATCGCCACGGCCATCGAGCGCCAGCAACTGCACGCCCGCCTGCGGCACATGGCGCAGTACGATCAGCTCACCCAACTGCCCAACCGAGAATTGCTGCGCGAGCGGCTCAAGGCCGCCCTGGCCTGTGCCCGGGAGCAGTCGGGGTACATGGCGCTGTTGTATGTCGATCTGGATCGCTTCAAACAGGTCAACGACTCGCTGGGCCATGCCGTCGGCGACATGCTCCTGCAGACCGTGGCCAACCGGCTCAAGGGCTGCGTGCGCGAGACCGACACGGTGGCGCGGATCGGCGGCGACGAGTTCATCGTGCTGCTGCACAGCGTCCACGCCGCCGACGATGCCGACGGCGTGGCGGAAAAGATCCGACACGTGCTGGTGCAACCCATGCGCCTGGACGGCCACAACCTGCACATCCAGCCGAGCATCGGCGTCGCCCGCTATCCCGAACACGGCAGCGAAGAACAGCAACTGTTCCGCCACGCCGACCAGGCCATGTACGCCGCCAAACGCTTGAACCACCGCGCCCTGGACAGTTGAACCGCGCTCGCCGTTCGTCGCGGCGCCGGCAACTTTTCTAAACCTTTGGCGGTCAGGAAATTCTCAACCTAGGCGGGCACCTGCTCGCCACGATCAACGCCAAGAGGTAGAGAATCATGCCTAATTCAAGAAACTCGAACTCGGGAAACTTCGCCAACGACCGGACCAAGGCGTCTGAGGCTGGCCGCAAGGGTGGGAAAACCACCACCACGACCGTCGACAAGGATCCGGGCAAGGCCGAAATGGGCCGCAAGCCGGCGCAGAAGTCGAAGTAGCCGTTTGATTGAGAGGCGGGGGCGCAAGCTCCCGCTTGAATGCTTCAGAGAAGGAGGGCACGACCATGAGCCGCAAGGCCAGCCGAGTCCGCGACATCAGTTTCTTCACCCTGCTGGCGCTGGGCGCCGGCAGCGCGTTCGCCCAGTCGCCCGCCGACTTCATCAACGATGCCTCGGCCAAGGGCATGGCCGACATCGAAGCCAGCCGCGTGGCGCACCAGAAGTCCGAATCCAAAGAGGTCAAGGACTACACCATCGTGGTCATCAACGACCGCACCACCGCCAACCAACACCTGGCGAAGATCGCCAAGAAACTCGACTTGCCGGTGGCGTCCCACGACGACATGGCCGACAAGGCCAAGACGCTGATGCCCGAAGCCCTGGAGGGCGAGACCTTCGACCAGGCCTACGCCGCCAGTCAGGTCAAGGCGACCGAAGAGGCCATCCGGCAGATCGAGCAGGAAGCGCAGACCACTGACGTGCCTGAGATCAAGGCCTTCGCCGCCGAGACCCTGCCCAAACTGCAGAACCACCTGGAAATGGCCAGGGCCCTGCAGGCCAGCCGCTGACGGCCACCACGCAATCCCCACGCAATCCCACTGTGGCGAGGGAGCTTGCTCCCGCGGGCCTGCGCAGCAGGCCCAAACAGTCCAGACGCCAGCTCCCTGTGGCGAGGGAGTTCGCTCCCGTTGGCCTGCGCAGCAGGCCCCTCCGTCACTCGCGCAGCAAACACCGCCACCTCAACAATCGTTCAGATCCTGCTTCGGCTTGCTCTTGTCCCCCAACCCCTCCAGGTTGAACACCTCGTTCTCACCCAGCGACCGGTAATGCTTGCGCAACGCCTCCAACTGCTTCAGGTCCAGCGACTCCAACCCGAGCATCGCGTTCTGCGCCTCCTTCGTGACCCGCAGCAACTCGTCCAGCTTCAGGTGCAGGATGTCTGTGTCGCGGTTCTGGGTGTTTTGGATCAGGAACACCATCAGGAACGTGATGATGGTGGTCGAGGTGTTGATGATCAGTTGCCAGGTGTCGTTGTAACCGAACAACGGCCCGCTCAACCCCCACAGCCCGATCAGGATCAACGCGCCCATGAACGTCTTGGGGCTGCCCGCCCACAGGGCGAGGGTCTGGGAAATCTTGGCGAATTTCATGGCGGTGATCCTATCGCGGGGGGATTGAAATTCAGACATCGGTGGTGAGATGAAAATTCTCTTGGGACCACGTCTGTGCCTGCCCGGAAGGATTTCTGTATCGGCTGACAAACGCCGTTCGTGGAGGACACTTTCCTTGTGTCGGTTTGCGTCTAGGCTCAAGTGGGAGTCAATTTGCCAGTACGCAAATGCACGGATAGAAACCTAGCTAGGGGACACACATGGAATTCTTCGAAAAATTAGTCAGCCTTGCCGCAAAGGTTCGGTTGCAAAGCGCAGCCATCCAGACAGAGGAGGCTACGAAAAACGCGTTTGTCATGCCCTTCATCAGCACCGTGCTGGGCTACGACGTGTTCGATCCGACAGAAGTGATGCCAGAGTTTGTCTGCGACATTGGTACGAAGAAGGGAGAGAAAATCGACTACGCCATCATGAAAGAAGGTGAGGTTCAGATTCTCATCGAATGCAAGAAAATAGGAGAGCCACTGCATATCAATCATGCTTCCCAATTGTTTCGATATTTTCATGTCACCAGTGCCCGTATTTCCATTCTTACCAATGGTCAGATCTACAAGTTCTTCACGGATCTTGATGCACCCAACAAGATGGATGAGAAGCCATTCCTCGAGTTGGATTTGCTGGATATCGATGAGTATTCGGTTCCGGAACTGATCAAGCTTACCAAGTCTGCTTTCGACGTCGACTCGATCATCAATGCAGCCGGTGAACTGAAGTATGTCAGTCAGATCAAGAAGGTTATTGCTTCACAAGTCAGTCAGCCGGATGACGATTTTGTAAAAGTTTTCGCATCCCGTGTTTACGATGGTGTGATTACACAAAAAGTGCGGGATCAGTTCTTCGAACTGACGAAAAAGGCAGTGGGGCAGTTTCTCAACGATCAAATCAACGATCGACTCAAATCTGCCATGAGCGGTGCTCTTCAACCGACATTGGCATCCATCCCGACGGCATCAAACGGCGCGGATCCTGCTGAACCTAGGGAGGATTCGGATGACAAAATTCTGACCACATTAGAGGAACTGGAGGGGTACCACATTGTTCGTGCGGTCGTACGTTCAGTCGTCGATGCCAAACGTATTGTCCAGCGTGATACTCAGAGTTATTTCGGGATCCTGTTGGACGACAACAACCGTAAGCCGATCTGTCGCCTGCATTTCAATCGTTCACAGAAATACATTGGGATCTTTGACGAAGAGAAAAATGAAACACGTCACCCCATAAACTCGGTGGACGATATTTACGAGTATTCGGATCATCTCAAAAAAACGGTGGGCTACTACAAGTGATTCAGTTCACAAGAAGACCGGCCTACATGGCCGGTTCTTTGTGGGAGTCAATCAGCTGGATATCACCCTGTGGTCGATTGCTGGCGTTCAATGCGGCGAGAGCAGGCTGGCATTCCCCGGACACGGATTGCAACGTGTCGCTCTGGAGCTGAGCGCAAGGGAGGCGGTATCGTAGCGAACCGCTGCAATGCCCACCGACAGGAGTACGCAATGAGTTGGTCCGCCAAGCAATACGTCGCTTTTGAAGATGAACGCACCCGTCCGGCCCGTGACCTGCTGGCGGCGATCCCCACGCCGGAGGCGCGCACGGTGGTCGACATCGGTTGCGGCCCCGGCAATTCCACCGAGCTGCTGGTGCCGCGCTTCCCGGGGGCGCAGGTGCGCGGGCTGGACAGTTCGCCGGACATGATCGAGGCCGCGCGCAAGCGCCTGCCGCAGTTGCGGTTCGATGTGTCGGACATCGATGCGTGGGCCGATGAGGGCCCGTTCGATGTGATCTTCGCCAACGCGGTGTTGCAGTGGGTGCCCGACCACGCGACGCTGCTGCCGGCGCTGGCGGGCAAGCTTGCGCCCGGCGGCAGTCTGGCGATCCAGATGCCGGACAACCTCAACGAACCCTCCCACCGGCTGATGCGCGAAGTCGCCGCCAACGGGCCGTGGGCCGGCAAACTGGCGGGCGCCGCCGGGCAGCGCACCGAAATGGCGGATGCCAGCGGTTACTTCTCGATGCTGCGGCCGCACTGTTCACGGGTCGATGTGTGGCGTACCACCTATCATCATCCGTTGCCGGGCGGGGCGGCGGGGGTGGTGGAGTGGTTCAAGGGCAGCGGCCTGATTCCGTTCCTCAACCCCCTCACGGAAGCGGAGCGGGCGCAGTACCTGGAGCAGTATCTGGCGGCTGTGGCCCAGGCCTATCCGGCATTGCCTGACGGCTCCGTGCTGCTGCCGTTCCCGCGGCTGTTCATCGTCGCGACGCGCTGAGCAAGCGGTGGTGGGCGGCCTCGGGCGCCGGGCGGGAGCTCTCTGCAGGCGATGGTTTGATCCGGGATGTTTAATCCCTGTTCATGATTTGCTGAACCTTCCCACATGGTTTTCAGGTTGTCCGTCGGAAGTCGGCTCTTTAGCCTGAGTGGGTCGCTGACGAATCAGCGGCCGGGATTGGAACCCCGAACAACACTGAAAGCAAACGCACCTTTCATGACGTATGCTGCGCACCTTGATGGTGTGCGCTCCGCTATGGCGGCTGTGCGCGGGAGACTTCGAGTCTGCCGGGTTTTGCTCAGTGGCCCGGGTTCCAACCTGCGTACAGCTGCCACCCTTCGCGTGGAACCGAAGGCGGCAGCTCTGACCATCACGCTGAGTAAAAAATCATGAAAAAACCAACACCGAACCCGCCCGAAATCCCCACCGATCCAACTTCCCCCTACACCTCGATCGACTCGCGAAAACTTCACGAAGCCGCAGAACGCGCGCTCGACCATTACCTGAATCCGGCCGCCGGGATCATGGCCACGTCCCTTGACGCCGAACCCATGTACCTCCCCAACCCCGTCTACGACACCGAATCCCTGCTGGCCAACGCTAGCGAGAACCTCGGCTCGGCCTCGGAAATGCTCAACAACTTCGCCGCCGTGCTGGACGCCGGCCACCGCCGGACCGCGCTGGGCATCGCGCAACTGGTGGCGCTGGGGGAAGCGGCGGTGAACCAGGCGTTGGATAACGTCGAACCGAAGGGGTGACGGCCCGTTGGGCAGGCACAAAAAAACCGGTCATCGCGACCGGTTTTTCTCTTTCAGTTGCCGCTCTGCTGCAGCACCTTCAGCGCCGCCGACGCCAGAAACCCCGAGCGGCTCTTCTCCTCGGGATGATGCAGCACGTACTCATCGATCCGGTTGAGCAGATACCCCGGCAGCGTGATGTTGAGTTTCTGGGCCTTGCCCAGGTACTTGGTCACATCGATGTCCACGACCGCCCAGGTGCAGCCCGCGTACTTGGGATTGGCGGCGTGCAGCGTGACCTTGTTGGCCGGCGGGATGGGCGAACCGTCCTCCGCCAGAATTTCGAAATGGCCTTCAATGGCTTCACGGGCCATGGCCATCGCATCGTCCAGGTCGTCGCCGGCGGAGAAGCACCCCGGAATGTCCGGCACTTCCACGCCCCAAGCCTGTTCGTCATCGCCCACCGAAATCGCGATCGGGTAAAGCATGTTCGTTGTCCTCCATGGCGACTGGCCTTGCGGGTCAAAGCAGCGCCTGTTGCAGAATGCTGATGGCCGTCTTCTTGAGCAGATCCTTCTTCGGATGCGGCACCGTCACCAGCCCGGGTTTGGTCGGGTGCTTGAAGTGATGATGGCTGCCGCGGACCCGCACCAGATACCAACCGTCCGCGACGAGTTGGCCGATTAGAAAACGGCTGTTCACAACACCTCCTTGTGGTGTGCTTGGTGGGTACTATACCTACGGGTTTTTTATGATCAACACCATAACCACCAGGCGGTGGCTCGCTCAGTGACAAACGGTGGCGTCGATCAGTCTAGGCAGCGGTGAAACCGAGGCGAGAGGAGTGTGTTGCATGCCGTTGCGATCGGATGCCCGCCCACGAAACAGAGAATTCCAGACACAAAAAACCGGCCTTATAGGCCGGTTTTTTTACATCCCCGTTCGCTTGCTGGCGACGCTGGCCTCAGCGAAGCAGGGCAATGTTTTCGTCGATCCGATCCTGAATGACCTGCAGCGTGTCCCGGGTGATCACACCGGGGTATCCATGCTCGGCCATGGCCGCGAACTGGCTGGCCACGTTGCACATCCGGTCAATGATGTCGCCTGCCGCGCCTGCCGGGATCTCGGCTTCCTCAGCGAGCCTGAGCAGGGATTTCCGGTCGATCTCCAGTGCCTCGCCCATCACATCCATTTGATGGTATCCGCCGGGGCCTTCGCAGAAGGTCACGTCGTAGGCCGGTGCCAATGTCCATTGACCCGAAGGTGACATCAGGTAGGCAAAGTTCTTGGGGTGATCGTCCCGGTTGTTGAACACAACGTTGAAGGCTGCACGTTCGAACGCCAGCGCCTTTTCCCGAATGTCATTGGTGCAGCGATGGGTCGCCCGCAGGAAACTGACGTAATCCAGCGTGCCTGCGGTCTGGAAATCGGCTCCGGTGAAGGCCGCAAGACTTTGCATGGGCACACGGAGCTCGCCTTGTCGGTCAAAGCGCCGGGTGGCGAAGGCTGCCAGTCCGTTCGGCAGGCTGAAGTACTGGGTGTCGGGTGTGCGGATGCCGCATTTGCGCAAGCATTCGGCGTAGACCATTTCGATGGCACAGACTTCGGGGTGTTCTTGCCTGGCCGGAAACTTGACCAACCAAGCCTCGAAGCCCGGCGTGGCAATCGTCGTAAAGGCTAGTGTCAGAGGATCGCGATAGACCAAGGCCTTCGGCCTGGCGCCTTGGGGAGAGCCGCCGACCAGCAGCAGCCTCTCCAGGAATTCGCCGCCTTCGCCGTTGAGCACGTCCTGTACCTCGGCCGCGAGCAGGTCGAGTGGAATGTGTTCTTGCGGCTCCAGCCCTTCGGGCGCCACGGGCTTGAAGGACATCGCGCCCATGGCGTTGTTGCCGATGTAGGCCAGCCGCTCCAGCGGCCTGATGCGAGCCGGGTTCAGACGGCGGCGCTTGAAGAGACGATCCATCAGCAGCATGCCCCATCCGTCGGGCAATGAATCGTAGACCGGGCCTGGAAGCCCCAACTGATGGCGCGGGAAGTCGCGGCTTAGCTTGGGGCCTTCCAAGGGAAGCTTGAGGGAGGACAGCTCCAGCCCTTTGCGCTTCGCTTCGTCGCTGTACTCGAACACGATCAACGGGCGCCCCGTGAGGGCCGTCGTGGAAACCAGCGTGCCCCAATGCCAGTGTTCGCCCCAGCCGTCGTAGTAGACATCGACTTGCTCAAGCATCGCCGGACTTCCTCCTGACACGATGACGCGTGGAGCTGTTTTCGTAGCGAAGGATATCGTCCAGGCTGTCCAGCTTCGGCATGAACAGGTTTTCGAGCTCGTGGGCGCGCCCGAGCACCATGGCCACGCGAATCACGTTTTCAAACCCGACATTGCGCCCGGATTCCAGATTGGACACGGTGTTGGTGCCGATGCCGGCGCGCGCCGCCACTTCGGCCTGCGTCATTTGCCGGGCCAACCGTTCGGTGCGAAGGCGTTCGCAAAGCCGTTTGACGATTTCACTGGGGGTGCTGAGGCTTAATTCCAGCATGATGGGCCTAAGGCGGGACTGAGTGCGTGGGTGCTCAAAAGTATAGAGTTGGCCTTGGCTTTGTCAAAGCGCACAATTCACATATTTTGTGGATTAACTATCGATTTTCGGCTTAAGAAGTTGTTTTATGGATTTATCATTCAGGTGAGCTGATGCTCTGCATGAATGGGATGCCAGATTCCAGACACAAAAAAACCGGCCCTATAGGCCGGTTTTTTTCATCCCCGTCAAACGACGCAGGACTGAAATCTGATTGGAGCGGGTGAAGGGATGATCAGTGGGCATCCAACGAACTGGTTATCAATGGATTAACTGGCCACCGGGACGGTGGCTGTGCCGCAGTGTGTACCAGGATGGGAAGTGGATCAAGTGCCGTTGACTCGCTTGGCGTGCACATGAGATCTCCCGCGTTGAGCGTGCGTGGAGGTGAGGGCTCTGTTCGCGGGCTAGAACTGTACTGATCTACCCCATGACCCGGATGTCGCCGGAGGTTGATTATTCGCTGAGACCGTCAAAGGTTTCTTACTCGTGAAGGGCAGCTAACGGCCAAAAGCAGCCGTTAGATCGTTTCGATGATGAAATGGACGTCAATACCCCGTGCTTCTGGCAAAGCCCTTGGCTTATGTGCAACTCGCGTGCAGCTTTCTAGCCACTACGCGTCCAGTCAAATCGTACTTTGCCATTTCTTGTCCTCAGGCCACTCGGCCTTGATCATTGCTTTGCAGGGAGGGTGCTGAACGCTAGACAGGCACGTTGCGGCGTAGAAATTCGAGCTGCTGGCGATTCACTCGCTCGAAGGCTTCGCCACCGTAAATTTCGAAATGGCCTTCTGAGCAGAGAACCACCTCAGCTTTTTTGGCTTGCCTGGCATAGCGCAGCGTCGGCCCAGAGGGGGCCACGCTATCGGTCTCGCACACGTGAACCAGCAAAGGGCAGTTGATCTCAGCGGCGCTGCGTCCTGGGTGATAGCTGGAGATATCCAGGGCAATTCGTGCAGCGGCTTTGTTGATAAATGCCTTGCCCTCCGGCACGAGAGCGAGGTAGCCAGGCAGAGCATCAGGAGCCGTCATCAAAGCTGCAGCGTTAGCAGGCCCAGCAACATCTACCAGCAACGGAGCCGCGCCGAAGATCGAGCCAATGCGATCAACGACGCCCAAGAGCGTCAGCTTCAAAGCCGTTCTTGTGCTTTGGGCCATTGCAGAAGCGCATCCAGAGGTAAACGGGCATTGGCTCATCACTGCAGCTACACAGCCGTCCTGTGCGCCAACGCGCATGACATGGCCGCCACTGAATGATGTACCCCAAAGAATTACTCGCTTGGCATCCAACTCAGTTCTGGAACGTGCGTAGGAAATAGCAGAGCGCCAGTCCTCCAGTTGCCTGGAGATGCTGAGCAAATTTCTAGGGTTGCCGTCGCTGTCGCCGAAGTGGCGGTAGTCGAAAACAAGGCAGGCATAGCCAGCATTTCTGAATCGCTCAGCGACCATGTCCAGCCGCATATGGCGAATGGCCCCCAAACCGTGAGCCATGACGATGACGGGTAGTGGCTTCTCCCCTGCGGATGGCAGGTACAGCCAAGCTGAGCAACGTGAATTTCCCGAAGCGAAGGAAACATCCAGGCGTGAAGTCATGGGGCAGCGAACCTCTTTCGTTTTTTTGATGCTATTCCAATTTTAGAAGTGCATCAAATTTTTTTCAGGTATACTGCCGTCCCATGAACATCTCCACTCCAACCCGCACCCAGCGCAAAGCCGAGGCCACTCGCCTTGCGATCATCCATACCGCCGAAGCATTGATTCTGGAGGAAGGGCTTTCTGCCCTGACGCTAGAGGCAGTTGCTGAGCGTGCCGATATCGCCGTGCAGACGATCTACAACCGGGTCGGTGGACGATCTGCCTTGCTCCTAGCCGTGACGGAAAAGGCCATGGAGGAGAACCGGGTATACATGGAAAGGGCCTACGCGGCGGCAGGTACTCCGTTGGAGCGGATTCGGGTTGCTGCTATGGGATACATCCGGTTTGCCAAGGAGCGCCCCAACGAGTTCCGTCTCATGGCCTCTCCTCCAGATACACCGGAGGCTCAGACCCGTATTAGCTCGATGGTGAAGAAACATAACGCTCAACTTGAGGCTGCGCTGCGCGATGGCATAGCCGACGGTTCAATCGATCCAGCCATCGACCCATACCTTGTGGCCACCGCGATGTGGGCTGCCATGAATGGCATGCTTAGCCTGGCCTGGCGAGCAGATAGTGCGGCCGTCCCGTCGGATGTAATGGATCAGCTTCTAGCTCAATCCATGGAATTGACGTTTAAAGGGTTGACCGCTCATTTGCGGTGAGTCCCGCGATCAAGCGTCCGCTATTGGCCGAAAGCAGACGCTGGTTCGATCCGAAGATGGTTTGTGCCCTGCCTAGCCTTTGCCGATTTTTGAAGGACAAATATAGAAGTATCTAAGCAATTGTTCGTCCATCGCTGAGTCTAGCTGCATAGGTGCAGGCCACCGTCAACGCGAGTCTGATACAGTCGGCTCCGGAAAGTCTTTGACAGGGAGTCAAGCATGGCAAAGCAAGCGGCACGTATTACTGATCCGACCAGTTGTCCCATGCCTGGGCACGGTTCTAAAGCAATCTCCTCGGGTTCTCCTGATGTGTTCTTCGACGGTCTTGCGGCCGCTCGCAAAGGTGACACGTGTACCTGTGGTAGTGCGTTAGCCTCAGATGTGTCCAGCACCGTGTTTATCAACGGCCAAAATGCCGCACTGGTCGGCACTGTCGGCACCCACGGCGACGTCGTGACCGGCGGTTCGAGTACGGTCATCATCGGAAGCACCCATACCCCCGCTCCGTTTACTCCACCTACGCCCATGGTCATCCACGGTAACTGGATCGGCTTTAAAATTTCCGCGGAAGAAAGCTACGAAGGATTTGCCTGCACGGCACACTTTGATGATGGGTCGTCCATGCCCGGCGTCTTTGACGCAAACAACTCGGTCAAATTTTCTAATCCCACCGGTAAGACATGCCATACCTTGGCATTTACCCAAGACGAGATTGCCTGCACCACCTCAGGTATTGACGGGTTGCTGAACGACATTTTGGGGTAAGGATTTTCTCGTGACGGAACCGAACCTGGTAACCGGAAGCTATGTTGTCAAAAGCGAACACACTCTCGACCGTTCTCCCCTAGAGATGGCGGTTGCAGGCATGGAGGGGGCGGCCAGCCGTTTTTCCATCGATGCCATCAAGGACGAGCGCGTCCGTGCTAGCTACGAGGGCAATATTCGACGAATGTCACAGCAGATCTTCGCTGAAGTCAGAGCCGGCAATATCAGCGTTGAGGACGCGACAAAGTTCAGCAACGAGATGCGCAACAAAATCATGTACGAACACCGCAAACTGACGTCTGCACACGGCCTTGCCATCGTGCAAAAAAAGAAGAGTACTGGAAAAACATACAGAGAAATACTGGATGGAAAATCTCAAGCCCAGTTCAACAAAAATTACGAACAACTTTCTAAGGCTCAACAGAAAGAGGTCTTGTACAAAGCTCTAGAGCGGTCTGGTAGTGCCAATGCCAAATTCACTTCTGGCACAAAAATCATGTCCGTCATGGGTAAGGTCGGCATCATCATGACAGCGGTGCTTGCCTCTTACCAAATACTGAACGCAGACGACAAAGCCAAAGAAACGGCCCGTCAGGCCACCATCCTCGGTGGTGGTGCGGCAGGTGGTTTCCTGGCGGGCTTGGGTGTATCCGCTCTTTGTGGACCTGGCGCGCCGGCCTGCGCCATAGCCGTTGTTCTCATTGGTAGCATTGCCGGCGGCATTGCTGGAGGGGTTGCGGCTGATACTTTCGACGCAGAGCTAGAGGAGCTGGCCCATTGGGACATATTCTGACTTCCGCGGAAAAAGCGAACATCCAGATTGCGCTGGCAGAGGCGTTTGTAGATAGTTTTGTCGACTACGCCTCTATCGCAGAACGAATCCGCGGCTATGACCCAGAGGTCGTTGAAGACATCTTGTATTCAGAGGTAGCTCCCGTGTGTTTCAGCAACCTCGAAACGCCTGTCCCACCTGTTTGGACCGGCTTTCAGGATGAATGGTTACTGGATGAAATAGCGAAAGAACTCAAAGCACGAGAAAGCAGTTGGGTAAGACGTAACTTCGACCGGTTAAAGGTTTGTTGGCTACGCTACAGCTACGGTTACATCTGGAAAGAACTGATGAAATTTGATCAATTCCAATAACCCTTCAAGAATATTTACAAGCGCAATTATCGAGCCCCTGAGATGAAGGTTCGAACCCCTCCCTGCGTCGTGAGAAACGGTTTCGCTTGCCGAGCCATGTATAGCGAAAGTGCCAAAGCTTGGAGCCGCTTGTCGAAACAAACAGATAGAGCCCGTCGCAATCGCTGAGCGTGTAGTTTTTGTCAGTGGATTTGGCTTGGCGGATTTTCAAATCGGTAAGCATGTGCCCAACTCCTCAGAACAGAGTTGGATGCGATGGTCATCCCCTGGGGATGGCTCCTCCAGCAACAATGCGATACCGGGATGGCCGCAAAGATGTACCACTTCATGTGCCAGAAAAGGCTGGTTGTCAGTGGTTTTCGCTGGATGTCACTGGAATCAGGCTGGAAGGAAAAACCGTATCAGTTCAGTGACTTGCATGCGTTCCGTGGATTTGTGCAGACATCCATGGAAAGGTGATGTGGAGCGGGTGAAGGGAATCGAACCCTCGTTATCAGCTTGGGAAGCTGGAGTAATGCCATTATACGACACCCGCTCGGAACGGCTGACTTTGTACCAGACTCGGGCGCGGATTTGAAGTTTTCTTTGCGTTGGATGGCCTGAAAAGCTTGAAGCAGACGTGTGTTCGGTCAGTCGCGGGCAAGCGCTGCGGGCGTGAAGTCGGTAAAGGCTTCAGTGGCGCAGGCTTGCTCGCGGTGACGCTTTTTCAGATGGCCAATGCATGGTAGTCCTGGGCGAACGCGTTGCGCGCGCGGCTGCTGTGCTGCGCAGGTTTCAGGAAACCCAGCAATGCCTTGCGGCTGCCTTCGCAGGCGGCCTTGTGTTCCATGTCGAGGAAGTGGCCGGTGGCCTGCAGCGTGCTGAAGGTGCTCAGCTGCACATGGTTGCCGAACAGCTTGGCGTCCACTGCCGAGGTGTACTCGTCCCATTCGCCGTTCATGAACAGCACCGGCACGTCGATCTGCTTGGCGGCGCGCAGGTAGCAGTCGCGGTCGTTGTTCAGCACCTCGTTGATGTGAAAGTGCATCTGCCCGTATTCGTGCTCGGCCAGGCTGCTGACGTGGCGGTAGTTGAAGCGCTTGAACAGCGACGGCAGGTGCTTGCCGATGGTGTTGTTCACCAGATGGCCGACGCGGTCGCGGTCCAGGTTGCCGAGGTGTTCGACGCCGCGTTCGAGGTAGTCGCGCATCGGTTCGTTGATTACCGGGGAGAACGAGCTGATCACGGCCCGTTCGATGCGCCGGGGACGATGCGCCAGGGCCATCATGGTGGCGGCGCCGCCCCAGGAGAACGACAGCACATGCTCGGCGGCGAAGTGGTCGATCAGCTCCAGCAGGATCTGGGCCTCGACTTCCTTGGTCAGCATCCTGTCGTGGCGGTTGTGCGCTTTGGAGCGGCCAGCGTAGGGCTGGTCGTAGCAGACCACGTTGAATTGCGGGTGCAGGTTCTTGACGGTTTGCGCAAACGACGCAGTCGTGGCCATCGAGCCGTTGACCAAGATGATGGTCTTCTCTGCGGCGTCTGCGCGATAGAACTCCGTGTAAACCCGATACTGACCCTGTATATCCAGCACAGCGATTTCTGGCCTCATGTCATAAGACTCCTGGCAAGCGGGTATGCGCGCAAAAGATTGCACGAGCTTTGTGACAGGTAGGCATACGCCTGGAATTTTGCGGGCCCATGTCGATCCGTTACGGCAGGTCGACGGGTGTTGTTATTGGCGGGCGATTTGCCGGGGGAGGCGGAGCCTTGGGCTCTCTGCCGGCAAAAGGTTTCTTAGAAGTATGTTGTGACTCGTCGGTCACATTTTGGCCGACGTCCTGATTCAAGCAGGGGGATCAGGATCGCGCAAGTGCCGTCGGTAATTTGTTCGACAACTTCTGCTGAGCGGTCGCAGGCTTAGAACAAATGGATCTCTTCGGTGCGCAAAGCGCGGTACTCGCCCGGTTTTAGCGCATCGTCCAAGTGCAGCGGGCCCATGGATTCGCGGTGCAGGCGCAGCACTTTGTTGTTGAAATGACCGAACATGCGCTTCACCTGATGGTAGCGGCCCTCGACGATGCTCAACCGCGCCGTCTTCGGACCGATCACGTCCAGCACCGCCGGCTGCGTGGTCAGGTCTTCGAAGGCGAAGTAGATCCCCTGGGCGAATGTGCTCGCATATTCCGGGCCGATTTCCTGTTCGGTCTCCACGTAGTAGACCTTCGGCAGTTTGGTCTGCGGCTGGGTGAGGCGCCGCGACCAGGTGCCGTCATTGGTGATCAGCATCAGCCCGGTGGTGTTGAAGTCCAGTCGGCCGGCGATGTGCAGGTCGTCCTTGTCCGCTTCCAGGATCAGATCCAGCACGGTCGGGTGCTGCGGATCGCGGGTGGCGCTGACGCACCCAGGCGGCTTGTGCAGCATGAAGTAGCGCGCCGCTTTGCCGGCCTGCAGCACTTCACCGTCCACCTCGACGCGGCTGAACTCCAACACGTCGCTGTGCGGGTCGCTGACGACTTTTCCGTCGATGCTCACACGCTTTTCCACCAGCAGCAGGCGAACTTGCTGACGGTTGTAGCGGGGCAGGTTGCTGAGGAAACGATCGACGCGCATGGTCAGGAATCGGTGGGCACAGGGGCGCGCATCTTACGGGATCGGCGGCCCGGACGCTTGCAGTTGCGCTTCGACCTGCGCGCAACGCGGGCACAGGCAGGCGCGGTCGCGCAGTTCGGGCGGCAGGGCCTGGAGCACCGCCGCATCGATGGTCACGCCGTAGCACCAGCAGGCGCGGTCGGCGGTGCGCGGGTCGGCCAGGGTGCAGTCGTTGCGGGCACCGCAGGCCGGGCAGAGGTCGGGAGGAGGAAGGTCAGGCATAGGTCGAGTGGGGCATTTCCATGCAGGTGCGGTTGCGGCCGGTTTGCTTGGCCCGGTACATCGCATGATCGGCCCGGGACAGCAGACTGTGCAAGGTGTCGTCCCGTTGCAGGGTGGTGATGCCGATGCTGACGGTCAGGTTCAGGGCATGGCCGTTGTAGGCATATTCGTGCTGCTCGACATGCCGACGGATTTTCTCGGCAATTTTCTGACCGGTGGCGCCGTCGGTGTCCTTCAGCAAAACGATGAATTCCTCACCGCCCCAGCGGCAAACGATGTCGGAATGGCGCAGGCAGCTTTGCAGGTCGCGGGCGAAGCCGATCAGCACTTGGTCGCCGGCCATGTGGCCGTAGGTGTCGTTCAGCGCCTTGAAGTGATCCAGGTCCAGCAGCAGCGCGGTCAGCGGTTTCGGTTCCCGCTGCGCCTCGTGCAGGGCCTGCACGGCAAGCAGGTCGAAGCCGCGCCGGTTCGGCAGTTCGGTGAGGCTGTCGAGGGTGGCCTGGGCGTGGATCTTTTCCTGGAAGCGGCGGATCACCCGGTTGAGCAGGGCCAGTACGATCAGCGTCACCAGCAGGCAGATCAGCAGATTGAGGTACAGCGACTGGCGGATTTCGCTCAGGGCGCCGTCTTCGCGCTTGTCGACGAACAGGTACCAGTTGAGCTCCGGGATGAACCGCACGTTGAGGAAATGTCCCAGGCCGTGGGCGGAATATTCGTAGCTGCCGCTGTGGGGCTTGGGCAACTGGCTGACCAGGTTCTTCATGCTGTCCAGGTCGTTCAGGCTTTTGCCGGCGCGGGCGCCTTCCGGGCCGCCTTCGGCGCCGGTGAGCACCAGCCGGCCGAAGGTGTCGACGAAGTACACACTGCGCTGGTAGCGCTGCTGGTACTTGTCGATCAGCTTGATCACCGCGTCCACCGTCAGCCCCACCCCGGCCGCGCCGATGAAGCGGCCGTGGTAGTCGTAGACCTTGTAGTTGATGAAGAAGGTCATGTTGTCTTTGTTGGCCAGGTCCGGGTCGACGTTGATCTCGTACGGATCCTTCATGTCGCGCACGCGGAAGTACCAGGCATCGCGCGGCTCATCGATTCGCACCTGCTTGAGCACGCCTTTGGCGTGGTAGTAGATGTGAGTGCTGTTGGAGACGAAGAACGCGGTGTAGGCGCCGTAATGGGTCATGACCTCGTCGAGGTAACGGGTCATCTGGTCGGTGTCCTTTTCACCGTTCACCACCCAGTCACGCATGAAGGTGTCGCGGGACATCATCGACGAAATCAGGATCGGTCTGACGAGGTCTTTCTGGATTTCCGAGTAGACGGTGTCGGACGTCAGCGGCAGTTCGGTGTTGACGATGTTGTCGCGGATCGAGGTGCGCGAGGCGTAATAGCTGAGCAGCGAAGTGGCCAGGAAACCGGCGCCGAGCAGGATGACCACGGTCATCACCAGCGAGCGTTGGGAGTACAGCGCGGATCTGAGCGGCATGGGCGATTCCCTTGGCGGTGACCTGATGGCAGGCATTCTAGTGGCACGGCGGGAGAAATAGCTGCCTCTGTGCGAACCGAATCCGATTCGCAGGAAACTTCGTCCGTTTTGGCCTCTCGCGCAGACGTCTGCGCCACTGATCCGAACCTACGGCGGCATCGGCACTTGAGGGGCGCCAACCAGTCAAAAGAGTGTCGGCCGGATTCCTTCGTCGTCGGTCGCAGGTCTTTCAGGAGGCCATCATGTTTCGTCGAATCCTGCTGGGTCTGTTGCTCGGTCTTGGTTTGTCGGGATGCTATTACTACGCCGGCACCTACGATGCCTATTCCGCCCCTTACTACTATCCCGGCTACTACTCGCCTTACTCCTACGGCGGGTACTACGGCCCGCGCTACTACGGCGGCGCCCGCTACTACTATTACGGCGGCCACGGCCCCGGTTATTACCGTGGCGGATACCACCGCTGGCACCATTAATCACCCCGTGAATCGGGCCGTAGAAGATGAACAACCTTTCATCGGCTACGTGTTTCAAGTTGTTACCGAAGCGCACCAGATTCCGAAAACGCTGTCAGATCATTCGTCAGTCACCGAATAAACGACTGACGCCTGCCAGCGTCGCTGGCGTGGCCCACCCGCGGTCCAGGAGGCCGCCATGTATCGCCGAATTCTTCTGCTTGCCGTGATGCTGTTTTCCATTGGCGGATGCGTCCCATATTCCTACGGAGATGGCTACTACAGTTCGGAGGTCTACACGTCCCAGTCGCCGTCGTACTACACCAGTGGTGGCACTTACTACAGCGGGGGCAGTACCTATTACTCTGCTCCGCGCTACTACCAGCCGGCTCCCCGCTATTACTCTGCTCCGCGCTACTACCAGCCGGCTCCCCGCTATTACTCGGCGCCGCGCTATTACCAACCGGCCCCGCGCTACTATTCGGCGCCGCGCTACTACGAGAGCCGGCGCTGGCACGACAATGACCGCGGACGCTGGGACGGCCATCGCGGTGGCTGGGATAACCACCGGGGACGGGGCGACCATGACCGTCACGGCGACCGGGGTGACCACAACGGTCGCGGTCGCTGGTAATTCACCGCAGCAAAAAGCGGCGCATTGAGCGCCGCTTTTTTTGTGTCCGCGATTGACCCCGGGCCTCAGTAAGCCGACAGATCCGCCAGCGGATGCCGCCCCTCCCAGACCTTGTGAAAATGCGCCTCCACCACCGCCTCCGGCACGCGACTGACATCCGGCCAATGCCAGTGCGGCTTTTGGTCCTTGTCGATCAGCCGCGCCCGCACCCCTTCGCTGAACTCCGGGTGGCGGCAGCAATTGAGGCTCAAGGTGTATTCCATCTGAAAGACTTCCGCCAATGACAAGTGGCGGGCGCGGACGATCTGTTCCCAGACCAGGTGCGCCGTCAGCGGCGCGCCTTCGCTCAGGGTCTTCGCCGCACGGGCGATCAGCAGGTCGCCGCTGTCGCGTTGCAGGGTGATGGCTTTCCAGGCACAGGCCACATCGCTGACGTCCAGCAGTTCGTCGATCTGCCGGCGCCTCGGCAGCCACTGCGCGTCGGGCATCTGCGCTGCCGCCTCCTGCTGCAGGGCCTTGAGCAGGCTGTTGAGCTGCATGGCGGTTTGTTCCTGCCAGTTGAGCTGCAGCAGGCGCTCGATCAGTTCCGGTTGCTGTTCGTCGAGCAGGAAACGGTCGGCCAGGTCCAAGTCCAGTGCATCGCGGCCGTTCATCTGTGCGCCAGTGAGGCCGAGGAACAGGCCAAGCTTGCCCGGCAACCGCGACAGGAACCAACTGGCGCCGACATCCGGGTACAGGCCGATGCTGATCTCCGGCATGGCCAGGCGGCTGCTCGGCGTGACGATGCGGGTGCCGGCGCCCTGTAGCAGGCCCATGCCGCCGCCGAGCACGTAGCCGTGGCCCCAGCAGATCAGCGGCTTGGGGTAGGTGTGCAGGCTGTAGTCGAGGCGGTATTCGGCGTTGAAGAACTGCGCGGCCAAGGGCGGCACTTCACCGGGGTGGGCGCGGCAGGCCTCCACCAGGCTGCGCACTTCGCCGCCGGCGCAGAACGCCTTGGCGCCGTTGCCGCGCAACAGCACGCAGACGATTTGCGGATCCTTGGCCCAGGCGCTCAGTTTGTCGCTCAGGGCGTGGATCATCGGCAGGGACAGCGCGTTGAGCGACTTTTCGGCATCCAGGGTGGCGATACCCAGGCGGGCGCCGTCGGTGCCGGTGCGTTCTTCGAAGTGCAGGTTCATCGTGACCTCGATCGGGAATTTGAGCGTTCAGTATGATCGCTGTACGGGAAAGTGCCGGTTCCGTGTCAGATCAATTGACAAGCGTTGTCGGCTTTCCTAGGGTTCGCCCCATTGTTTTTGCCGGGTATGACCATGACTGCTGACGACCGTATCAAACTCGAACCGAGCTGGAAGGAGGCACTGCGTGCCGAGTTCGACCAGCCTTACATGGCGGAGTTGCGCACTTTCCTGCAGCAGGAGCGGGCGGCCGGCAAGGAGATCTATCCGCCGGGGCCGCTGATCTTCAACGCGCTGAACTCGACGCCGCTGGACAAGGTGAAAGTGGTCATCCTCGGCCAGGACCCGTACCACGGCCCGGGCCAGGCCCACGGTCTGTGCTTCTCGGTGCAGCCGGGCGTGCCGGCGCCGCCGTCGCTGGTCAACATCTACAAAGAGCTCAAGCGCGACCTGAACATCGACGTCCCCAACCACGGCTACCTGCAGAGCTGGGCCGATCAGGGCGTGCTGATGCTCAACACCACCATGACCGTCGAGCGCGCCAACGCCAATGCGCACAAGGACAAGGGCTGGCAGTTCTTCACCGACCGGATCATCGAGGTGGTCAGCCAGCGGCAGCCGCACCTGGTGTTCATGCTGTGGGGCTCCCACGCCCAGAGCAAACAGAAGCTGATCGACGCGACCAAGCACCTGGTGCTGACCTCGGTGCACCCGTCGCCGCTGTCGGCCTACCGGGGCTTTCTCGGTTGCGGGCACTTCAGCCGCACCAACAAGTTCCTTGAGCAGAACGGCGAGACGCCGATCCGGTGGCAATTGCCGCCGCTCTGAAATGTGTGTGGCGGGAGCAGGCTCCCTCAACACACGAGGTCGGTCTCATTCGGGGCTGCGGTTCCAGTACCGGAACAACGGCTCCGCGAGAAACAGCACGAACAGCAAGCGCATCACCTGCATCGCCGTCACCAGCGGCACCGACAGCTGCAGGGTTTCCGCCGTCAGGCTCATTTCGGCGATGCCGCCGGGCATCATCCCCAGGGTCAGCGAGCGCAGGTCCAGGTGGGTCAGCGCACTCAATCCCAGCGCCGCCAGTGTGGCGATCAGCATGGTCAGCGCCGTGCCGATCAAGGTACGGCCCATGAACGACGGCGCGCGGCGGAAGAACTGCCGGTTGAAGTGACAGCCCAGGCCGCTGCCGATCAGCCACTGGCCGATCTGGCTGCCGCCGTTGGGCAGGCCGATGTGCAGATCCCAGCCGATGCTGACCGCCGCGCTCACCAGCAACGGCCCGAACAGCCATGGGTTGGGCTGGCGCAGGCGCTGCCAGAGCCAGGCGAGCAGGGCGCCCGCCGGAAACAGCAACGCCAGCCAGCGCCAATCGACGCTGCCGGCGTGGGCAATCGGCGTGCCGTCGCCGAGCAGGTACTTGAACGCCGCCGGCACGCACAGCACCACCACCAGCACCCGCAGGCTCTGCCCCGCCGCCACATGGCTGAGCATCGCGCCGTTGCGGGCGCCGAGGTTGACCATCTCGCCCGAGCCGCCGGGCATGCTGGAGAAGAACGCGGTGGCACGGTCCTCGCCGGTGCGCCGCATCAGCCACACGCCGACCACCGCCGACAGGCTGGTGACCAGCGCCCCGAAGAAGATCAGGCCGAAGTGGCTCAGCACCTGTTCCATCACCAGTGGGGTGAAGTGCAGGCCGATGCCGATGCCGACGATCCATTGGCCGCATTTACGGCCGCCGGGGATTTCAGCCAGTTGCCAGGGCGTCAGGCAGCGCACGAGGATGATCGCCAGGAGCGAGCCGACCATCCACGGCAGCGGCCAGCCGATCTGGCTGGCGACGTAGCCGCCCAGCAGACCGACCAGCGGTGTTCCCCACCAGCCTTTGAGCGATGTCCGGTCAGACATCGGCGATGGTGCGCTGCGCGGCCGAACGTTTGCGCCAGATGCGCAGAAGCGGCACGGCCAGCATGACGGCGGTCAGCACCCAGACGCCGAAGGTGATCGGGCTCGACCAGAGGATGTCCAGCGAGCCGTTGGAGATCGACAGGGCGCGGCGCAGGTTCTGCTCCATCAGGCCGCCGAGGATGAAGCCCAGCAGCAACGGCGACAGCGGAAAATCCAGCTTGCGCAGGATGTAGCCGAAGATGCCGATGCCGATCATCAGGAACAGGTCGAAGGTGGTGGCGTGCACGGCGTAGACGCCGATCCCGGTGATGATGGCGATCACCGGCACCAGCGCCCAGTTCGGCACGGCGAGGATGCGGGTGAAGACGCGGATCATCGGGATGTTGAGGATCACCAGCATCACGTTGGCGATGAACAGCGACGCGATCAGGCCCCAGACGATGTCCGGCTGATCCTGGAACAGCAGCGGGCCTGGCGTAATGTTGTACAGCGACAGGGCGCCGATCATCACCGCGGTGGTGCCCGAGCCCGGAACGCCGAGGGTCAGCATCGGCACCAGCGCACCGCAGGCGGCGCCGCCGATGGCGGTTTCCGGGGCGGCGAGGCCGCGCTTGTCGCCTTGGCCGAACGTGCCGCCGGTGCCGGCGATGCGTTTTTCCGTCATGTAGGCCACGGCGCTGGCCAGGGTCGCCCCGGCACCCGGCAGGACGCCCATGATGAAGCCCAGCACGCCGCAGCGGATGTTCACCACGAACACCGAAGCCGCTTCCTTGAAGTTGAACAGCATGCGGCCGGTGGCTTTCACCGCTTCCTGGCCGTGATGGGTCTTCTCCAGCAACAGCAGGATTTCGCTGATGGAGAACAGGCCCAGCACCAGCACCACGAACTGGATGCCGTCCGTCAGGTGGATGTTGTCGCCGGTGAAGCGGTATACGCCGCTGTTGGCGTCGATGCCGACCGTGGACAGGAACAGGCCGATCAGCGCCGCGATGAAGGTCTTCAACGGCCGGTCGCCGGCCATGCCGCCCAGGCAGACGATCGCGAAAACCATCAGCACGAAGTATTCGGCCGGCCCGAACGCAATCGCCCACTTCGCCAGCAGCGGTGCGAACAGCACCATGCCGCAGGTGGCGATGAATGCGCCGATGAACGAACTCCACGCCGACAGCGACAGCGCCACCCCGGCCAGGCCCTGGCGGGCCATCGGGTAGCCGTCCAGGGTGGTCATCACGGTGGAGGCTTCGCCGGGGATGTTCAGCAGGATCGAGCTGATCCGTCCGCCGTATTCGCAGCCCAGGTACACCGCCGCCAGCAGGATCAGCGCCGACTCCGGCGGCAGGCCGAGGGCGAACGCGATCGGGATGAGCAACGCTACGCCGTTGATCGGGCCGAGGCCCGGCAACAGGCCGACCACGGTGCCGATGAGGGTGCCGCACAGGGCGGTCGCCAGGTTGTAGGGGCTCAGCGCGACGCCGAAGCCCTGACCCAAGTAGCCGAGGGTATCCATATCAGTTCTCCAGTACGTCGAGCAGGCCCAAGGGCAGGGGAACGTCCATCAGACGGTCGAACAACAGGTAAAGACCGATGGCCATCAGGCTGATGATCACGGCGCTGGGCAGCCAGCGCCCGCCGTAGAGCCGGGCCATCGGCACACCGGTGACGATGCTGGCCAGGATGAAGCCCAACGGTTCGAAAGTGCCGGCGAACACCAGCAGCAACAAGGTGCAGAGGCCGATCTTGGTCAGCGTTTCTCGGTCCAGCGGCGGTTCGTCCTCGCTGTGCTTGATCGGCGCGGGGCGGAACAGCATGTACAGCAAGGCTGACCCCATCAGGCCGAGCATCAGCAACGGAAACGCCCGAGGGCCCACGGGTTCGTAGGAAAACGCCGCCTGGTACGGCCAGGCCATCAGCGCCAGGCCGGCACAGGCCAGCAACAGCACCGACGCGAAGATGCGTTGAATGAGCATGGAGACACTCCTGTGCCATGACCCCGCCGGGCAGGGCCATGGTCGCTAGACAGAGACGATCACTGGATCAGGCCGAACTCTTTGGCCAGCACCTTGTAGTCCGCGACTTGCTTCTTCACGTAGGTGTCCAGCTCCGGGCCGGTCATGGCGAAGGGGAACAGCTCGCGCTGATCGCGCAGCTTGGCGAACTCGTCGGAGGCCAGCAGCTTGTCGAAGGAGGCTTTCCACCAGGCGTAGTCTTCGTCGCTGACCTTCGGGCCCAGGTAGAAGCCGCGCACCACCGGCCAGACGATGTCGTAGCCTTGCTCGCGGGCGGTCGGGATGTCTTTCATTTCCGGCTCGTCGAGGCGGTTCTCGGCGAACACCGCCAGCAGGCGCATGTCGCCGCTGAGGATGTGCGGCATGGAGTCGGAGATGTCGGTGCTGCCCACCTGGATGTGCCCGCCGAGCAGGGCGGTGGCGATCTCGCCGCCGCCTTCGAGGGCGACGTAGCGCAGGTCGCGCGGGTTGATCCCGGCGGCCTTGGCGATCAGGGCGGTCTGCATCCAGTCCTGGCTGCCGACGGTGCCGCCGGAGCCGATCACCACGGCGCTCGGGTCTTTCTTCAGTGCCTTGACCAGGTCGTCGAGGGTCTTGTAGGGCGAATCGCTTTTCACCGCGATGGCGCCGTAGCTGGTGCCGACCGCCGCCAGCCATCGCACGTTGGTCTCATCGAAACGGCCGAACTTGCCCTGGGCCAGGTTCAGCAGCGAACCGCTCGACCACGCCACCAGCGTGCCCGCATCGGCCGGACGCTGGGCGACCACCGCGTTGTAGGCCACCGCGCCGACGCCGCCGGGCATGTAGGTCACGCGCATCGGTTTGGTCAGCAGCTTTTCGTTCACCAGCGCGCTCTGCGCCAGTTTGCAGGTCAGGTCGAAGCCGCCGCCGGGGGAGGCCGGCGCGATGCATTCCGGGCGTTTGGGCTCGGCCATCAGCTGGCCGGCGAACACCATGAGGCCGGCGGCCAGAGCGACTTTACGCAGTGATAAGTTCATCTATGTCTCCTTGGGAGTTGTTGTTATGGACGTACTGAATTACCAAAGGGCAACGCTGTAGCTCACCAGCAGACGCACTTCATCGGCATCGCGGGCGGAGTAGTTGGAACGGTAGGTGGCATTGCGCAGGCGCACGGCGACGTCCTTGAGGGCGCCGCTTTGTACTACATATTTGATCTCGGTGTTGCGCTCCCACTCCTTGCCTTCGTCGCCGTTCTTGAGCTGGATGTTGTCGCCGCTCAGGTAACGGGTCATGAAGCTCAGGCCGGGGATGCCGAGCCTGGCGAAGTCGAAGTCGTAGCGGGCTTGCCAGGAGCGTTCTTCGGCGCCGGCGAAGTCGTTGATCTGCACGAAGTTGACCAGGTACGGGTCGCTGCCGTCGACATACGGGAAAGCGCTGTCGCCGGACATGTGCTGGTAGCCGGCGGTGAACTTGTGGCCGCTCAGGGCATAGCTGACCAGGCCGTTGAGCGAACGGTTGTCGATCTTGCCGCCGCGGGCCGCGCCCTGGTCGTCGCTGAGGGCGAACCGCAGGTCGGTGGCGAAGGTGCCGGGGCCCATCGGCTGTGAGGCGACCAGACCGAGGAAGTGCTGGTTGTAGACTTCGGCGAGCTGGGCGAAGTGGTAGCTGCCGGTGATCTTGTCGGTGAACTTGTAGTCCAGGCCGCCGAAATCGAAGTGCTTGCCGGCGACGGTGCCGGCGAAACGGCTGTTCTTGTTGTTGAGGGCGATGTCCTCGAAATCGGTGCTGTCGCGGTCCTTGGCCTTCTCCAGGCGCCCGCCGGTGAAGGTCAGGTTCTTGATCTCCTTGGAGGTCAGCAGGCCGCCTTCGAAGGTCTGCGGCAGGATGCGTCCGTCGTTGGGCTTGAGGATCGGCAGTTCCGGGATCAGGCTGCCGATCTTCAGTTCGGTGGCGGAGATCTTGACCTTGCCGGTCAGGCCGAGCTTGGAGTATTCGTCCGCCGCGCGTCCGTCATCGTGGGTCGGCAGCAGGCCGGTGCCGGTGCGGTCCGGGCTCGAATCGAGCTTGACACCCAGCATGCCCAGCGCATCGACACCGAACCCCACGGTGCCGTCGGTGTAGCCCGACTGCAGATTGAGCATGAAGCCTTGGGCCCATTCGTCCCGCTTGGATTGCTGGGCGCTGGTGCCGTCGCGGAAGTCTCGGTTGAAGTACATGTTGCGGGTTTCGAAGGTGGCGCTGCTGTCTTCGATGAAGTCGGCATGGCTCAGCGGGGAAAAGCCGGCAAGGGCGGCGGCGCTGGCGAGGGCGGTGCGGCTGAAGCGGGAAGGGCGGACAGGCGCGAAGGCCCGGCTCTGCAAGGACTGCATGGATGCTGTACTCCGTTTATTGTTCTTATTGGTCGAAAACGCTTCGTGGCGTTTTTCGCAGCGCTGTGTGCGGCAGCGACGGAAGTCGAAACATTCCGTTACCCGACTCTAGCGGCCTAACCTTTCGCTAACCTTTCAGTTGACTTTCACGGTTTTCGGGCTTCACAGCGGCGGTGGCGGCGGTAAACTCCGCGCCAAAGAGTGGCGTCGGCCACCCCCTGAATGAGGTGAGGATCCATGCGTGTTCTGCTCGTCGAAGACCATTTGCCGCTCGCCGAAAGCGTGGCGCAGGCGCTCAAGGGCACCGGTCTGACCGTGGATGTGCTGCATGACGGCGTGGCCGCCGACCTGGCGCTGGGCAGCGAGGAATACGCCATGGCGATCCTCGACGTGGGCCTGCCGCGCATGGACGGTTTCGAAGTACTGGCGCGCCTGCGCGCACGCGGCAAGAACCTGCCGGTGCTGATGCTCACGGCCCGCAGCGACGTCAAGGACCGGGTGCACGGCCTCAACCTCGGCGCCGACGATTACCTGGCCAAGCCGTTCGAGCTCACCGAACTGGAAGCTCGGGTCAAGGCCCTGCTGCGCCGCAGCGTGCTCGGCGGCGAACGCCAGCAGCGCTGCGGCGTGCTGGCCTACGATCTCGACACACGGCGCTTCACCCTCGGCGAAGAACTGCTCACCCTGACCTCCCGCGAACAGGCCGTGCTCGAAGCGCTGATCGCGCGGCCGGGGCGGGTGATGAGCAAGGAGCAACTGGCGGCGCAGGTGTTCGGCCTGGACGAGGAGGCGAGCCCCGACGCCATCGAGATCTACGTGCACCGCCTGCGCAAGAAGCTCGACGGGCACGCGGTGGCCATCGTGACCTTCCGTGGCCTGGGTTACCTCCTGGAAAGCCGCGATGCATAAGCCCGGCAGTCTGCGCTGGCGGTTGCTGTGGAACCTGGCGCTGCTGCTGGTGGTGCTGATGCTCGCCAGCGGCCTGAGCGCCTACTGGAACGGGCGCGAAGCCGCCGACACCGCCTACGACCGCACGCTGCTGGCGTCGGCCCGCACCATCGCCGCCGGCCTTTCGCAGCGTGACGGCAGCCTCAGCGCCGACGTGCCCTACGTGGCCCTCGACACCTTCGCCTACGACAGCGCCGGGCGCATCTACTACCAGGTCAACGACATCCACCAGAAGCTGATCTCCGGCTACGAGAACCTTCCCGGCCCGCCGCCCGGCACGCCGCGCACCGACAGCTACCCGGCCCTGGCGCGGTTCTACGACGCCACCTACCGCGGGCAGAACGTGCGGGTGGTGAGCCTGCTCAAGGCCGTCAGCGAACCGAACATGAACGGCATGGCGGAAATCCGCGTCGCCGAGACCGACGAAGCGCGGGTCAGCATGGCCCAGAGCCTGGCGGCCGACACGCTGCTGCGCCTGGGCATGCTGGCCGGCGGCGCGTTGCTGCTGGTGTGGTTCGCGGTGAGCGCCGCGCTGCGGCCGCTGGAGCGCTTGCGCACGGCAGTGGAGGAGCGTCAGCCCGACGACCTGCGGCCCTTGCCGCTGGTGCAGGTGCAGCGTGAGCTGTGGCCGCTGGTGCGGGCGCTCAATCATTTCACCGAGCGCTTGCGCGGGCAGTTCGAGCGTCAGGCGCAGTTCATCGCCGACGCGGCGCACGAGTTGCGCACGCCGCTGGCGGCGCTCAAGGCGCGGCTTGAGCTGGGCCTGCGCTCGAACGAGCCGCAGGTCTGGCACGACACCTTGCAGTCCTCGGCGCAAAGCACCGACCGGTTGACCCACCTGGCCAACCAGTTGCTGTCGCTGGCACGGGTGGAAAACGGCGCCCGGGCCATCGCTGAGGGCGGCGCGGAGCTGCTCGATTTGAGCCAGTTGGCCCGGGAGCTGGGCATGGCCATGGCGCCGTTGGCCCACGCCAGGGGCGTCGCGCTGGCGCTGGAGGCGGATCAGCCGGTGTGGCTGCGCGGCGAGCCGACGCTGCTCAACGAATTGCTGAGCAACCTGGTGGACAACGCGCTGGCGCACACGCCGCCGGGCGGCAATGTGATCCTGCGGGTCACGGCGCCGGCGGTGCTGGAAGTCGAGGATGACGGTCCGGGGATTCCGCTGCACGAGCGCGACCGGGTGTTCGAACGCTTCTACCGGCGCAACCAGCAGGTGGCGGGATCGGGCTTGGGGCTGGCGATCGTCGGCGAGATCTGCCGGGCGCACCTGGCGCAGATCACGCTGCATGACGGGGAGCAGGCGGGGTTGAAGGTCAGGGTCAGCTTCATCGCCGGATGAGGCTTTTGAGGATTGACTCTGGAAGGCGGCGCCGCCCGGCGGGAGCGAGCGCCCTCGCCACAGGGGTCAGTAGAACATCGACCGTGATTCTTCCAGGTCTGCGCACATTTCCTTGTTCTCCGTGTCGATCCCCAGCTTGCGGAACGCCGGAACGCTGAACGGGTCGATGCGCGCGAACGGATGCTCGGTGTCCTTGTGGCAGTACAGGCTGGCCACCTGCACCAGATCGACGTAATCGATCTCGGCCGACTCCCGCTTGAAGTCTTGGTACAGCCCCGGCAGTTCGACCAAGCGTTCCGGAAACTCCCAGACACGCAACAGCTTGTCGCCGAGCAGCGGGTGAATGTGGTCGATCACGTGGTTGAGGCTGACAGGATCCGACAGCAGTTCGTAGTGGTCTTCGGCGTAGGTCAGGATCGGCAGGACGCCGATCTGGTGCACCAGTCCGCCGAGGGCGGCCTGGTCGGGCTTGAGCTGGGTGTGGCGGCGGCACAGCGCGTAGCTGACCCCGGCGATCTCCAGGCTCTTGCGCCAGACTTCGCGCATCTTCTGTTCCACCACGTCGGAGCGGGCGTGGAAGATCTGCTCCATCACCAGGCCGATCGCCAGGTTGCTGCTGTAGTTGACGCCCAACCGGGTGATGGCCGTGTGCAGGTCGGTGACTTCCTGCGTCGCGCGCAGCAGCGGGCTGTTGACCACCTTGATCAGGCGCGCCGACAGCGCCGTGTCCCGGCCGATCACCTTGCTCAGGTCGCTGACGCTGATCTCCGGGTCTTCGGCGGCCTTGCGGATCTGCAGGGCCACTTCCGGCAAGGTGGGCAGAACCAGATCATCGTTGTCGATGGCCTCAACCAAATCCTGTTGGACCTTATCCGCCAGCTCGCTCATGTCGTTTCTCTAGGTCTTGCACCAAAGGCCGCGTTCAGCGCTGGATCTCGCGGTCGCGATCCAGTTCGTAAGGCAGGTCGAGCAATTGCAGCGCCGGGCCCTCGAGCGTGCCCAGGTGCACATCGCCCTCGTCGGCGGCTTCGGCTTGCAGCACCGCGAGCAGTTCGATCTTGTGTTCGGCGCGGGCGGCCAGCACCACTTCGCCGATGGAACTGCCGTGGCTCGGCGCAAACAGCGGGGTGCCGGGTTCCGGCAGTTCGCCGGCCTCCAGGCTGACGCGGTACAGACGACGCTTGAGCTTGCCCAGGTACTGCATGCGGGCGACGATTTCCTGGCCGGTGTAGCAGCCTTTCTTGAAGCTCACGCCACCGACGGCCTGCAGGTTGAGCATCTGCGGAATGAACAGCTCGCGGGTGCTCGGCATGACCTGGCCGATGCCGGCGCGGATCTGGCCCAGCAGCCAGCCGTTCAGGTCGCCTTCGGCCAATGCGGCGGACAGACGGGCCTTGATGGCGTCCGCCTGATCGGCGGGCACCCAGAGCTCGGCGCGATCCGGCGAGACGCGAACCGCGATCAGGCCTTCGTGGCGCGCCACGCTGTCGGTCTCGGCCGGCAGGGCCAGGCCGAGACCGTTCAGGGCCGCGTCCCCGTTAACCAGGCCAAAGCGCACCCAGGCTGCGCTTTCGTCGGTCAGTTTGGATTTGGAGAACACAGCGTACTTTTTCAGGTCCGCCAGTTGCGGCTCCAGCAGTTCGCCGGCCATCGCCATCAGCACGCCGTCGCCTTCGAGCAGGATGCGGAAACTGGACTGCATCCGGCCCTTTTGCGTGCAGCGGGCACCGAGGCTGGATTGGCTGTCGCTCAGGTAGTTGATGTTGCAGGTCAGCTGGCCTTGCAGGAACTTGCCGGCATCCGCGCCGCGGACCGCGAGAACGCCTTCATGTGACAGGGTGCAGAAAAAAGCAGAATCGGCCATGGGTCATCGCAGGGTAAAGAGACTGGGGCACATCATAAGGGGGGCTCGTTGAAATGGATAGTTCATAAAGGATCGGTGGTGGCCGACCAAAGCCGACTGTTCGGCACGCGCCCGGCCTGTATACTTGCGGCCTATTTGAGGAGCGCTCCATGGTCGAACAAGTTGAACTGAACCGCCTCTTTTGGCACAGCCGCCGCGGCATGCTCGAGCTGGACGTGCTGCTGGTGCCGTTCGTGAAAGAGGTCTACGCGAACCTGAACGACGTGGATCGCGCGCTGTATGTCCGCCTGCTCGAATGCGAGGACCAGGACATGTTCGGCTGGTTCATGGAACGCAGCGAGTCCGATGATCCGGAACTGCAGCGCATGGTCCGCATGATCCTGGACCGTGTCCAGCCCAAGTGAAACCTTCGAATGCCGCTGGCAGGCCTCAGGGCAACTGCTGGCGGCGTATCTGCTGACCCAGGCGTTCGCCCTGGGAGCCGTCTTTTGTCTGTCCGTGCCGCTCTGGGCCAGTTTGCTGGGGGCTTTGGCCTGTCTGGGCCATGCCGCTTGGGTGTTGCCGCGTCAGATTCTTCTCAGCCATTCCAAGGCCTTCAGCGGTCTGCGCCGCGACGCGCAGGGTTGGCAGTTGTGGAACCGCGCCGATGGCTGGCAGCCGGTGCAGTTGCGGCCGGACAGCCTGGCGCTGCCGCTGATCGTGGTGCTGCGTTTTCGTCTGCGGGGCGAGCGGCGCACACGGTCGGTCTGCGTGCCCCGGGACGCGCAGGCGGCGGATGTGCACCGTCGCCTGCGGGTACGCCTCAAGTTCAGCCGGCGTAGGTGGGCGGCACCAGAATAGTGTCCAGCGCTTCGGGCAGCAGGTCCGGGTAGTCGAGGGTGAAATGCAGCCCGCGGCTTTCCTTGCGTTCCATGGCTGAGCGGATCATCAGCTGCGCCACCTGCGCCAGGTTGCGCAGTTCGATCAGGTCGCGGCTGACCTTGTAGTTGCTGTAGAACTCGTCGATCTCGTCCAGCAGCAGGCGCACGCGGTGTTGGGCCCGCTGCAGGCGCTTGTTGGTGCGCACGATGCCGACGTAGTCCCACATGAACCGCCGTAGTTCGTCCCAGTTGTGCGCGATGATCACGTCTTCGTCCGAATCGGTCACCTGGCTGGCGTCCCAGGCGGGCAGGGCGCTGGGCACGCTGACGTCGGCCAGTTGGCCGAGGATGTCGGCCGCCGCCGAGCGGGCGTAGACGAAACACTCCAGCAGCGAGTTGCTGGCCATGCGGTTGGCGCCGTGCAGGCCGGTGAAGCTGGTTTCGCCGATGGCATAGAGGCCCGGCACGTCGGTGCGGCCCTGCTGGTCGACCATCACGCCGCCGCAGGTGTAGTGCGCCGCCGGGACGACCGGGATCGGTTCTCGGGTGATGTCGATGCCGAATCCGAGGCAGCGTTCGTAGACGGTCGGGAAGTGGCTTTTGATGAACGCTTCGGGCTTGTGGCTGATGTCCAGGAAAACGCAGTCCACGCCCAGCCGCTTCATTTCATGGTCGATGGCCCGGGCCACGATGTCCCGGGGCGCCAGTTCGGCGCGCGGGTCGAAGCGCTGCATGAAGCGCTCGCCGTTCGGCAGCTTCAGGTGGGCGCCTTCGCCGCGCAGGGCCTCGGTGATCAGGAAACTCTTGGCTTGCGGGTGATACAGGCAGGTGGGGTGGAACTGGTTGAACTCCAGGTTCGCCACCCGGCAACCCGCCCGCCAGGCCATGGCGATGCCGTCGCCGCAGGCGCCGTCGGGGTTGCTGGTGTAGAGGTAGACCTTGGCCGCGCCGCCGGAGGCCAGGATCACGAACCTGGCGCCGTAAGTGTCGACTTCGCCGCTGCGGCGGTTGAGCACGTAGGCGCCGAGGCAGCGGTCGCCGTCCAGGCCCAGTCGGCGTTCGGTGATCAGATCGACGGCGACCCGCTGCTCCAGCAGTTCGATGTTCGGGCGTTCCTTGGCCTGGGCCAGCAGCGTCGTGAAAATGGCCGCGCCGGTGGCGTCGGCGGCGTGGATGATGCGCCGGTGGCTGTGGCCGCCCTCGCGGGTCAGGTGGAATTCGAAGCCGCCGTCCTCGCCGCTGGCGTGTTCGTCGCGGGTGAAGGGCACGCCTTGATCGATCAGCCACTGGATCGCTTCGCGGCTGTGCTCGACCGTGAAGCGCACCGCGTCCTCATGGCACAGGCCGCCGCCGGCGTTCAGGGTGTCGTCGACGTGGGATTCGACGGTGTCGGTGTCGTCCAGCACGGCCGCAACGCCGCCCTGGGCCCAATAGGTGGAGCCGTTGGCCAGATCGCCCTTGCTCAGCACGGCGATGCGCAAATGGCCCGGCAGGGTCAGCGCAAGACTCAAACCGGCAGCGCCGCTGCCAATGACCAGAACATCGTGTTGGAACTGTTGGCTCATTTCAGGATTCCGCTCAAAGCGACCCGGGTCGGGGGTGGCGCAAGACAGCTGGATCGGCACGTCGGGGCCGCCACACAGCCCACTAGTATATAGAGGGGGGGATCGGCACAATAGCCGGGCCGATATGGCATTGTGAAACTACCGTGACGGGAAAATCCGAACGTTTCGTCGGATGCCTTTTTGGCAGACTTCGCAAAAAGACGGCTGTATCGGGGATGAAACATACTTTTTCCGCTCATGGTCGCCCAATGTCGGTATGGCGCGGCTATAAATATTTGGAACTTTTGCCAAGGGCCCAAGATCAATAGACAGGTGCCTGAGACAAGGGACAGTGTCGGCTTCGAAGCGGAACCTGAGGTCGGGTTCCTGCCGGCGAACCGATGACAAGATTATTCGCGCAGCCGGTTCATTCCGCGCTGCGTTTTTCGTGCGTGCCTAATCAGAGCCCCGCAGGAAACTTGCTTGGAGGGGGAGAACTTTTGCGAAAAGCCCGAGTCTATGTTTGCAAGTCCGGTCGTTTGGTTATGCAAGCCTCCTCCGAGCTCATCGAGGAGTGTTCATGCTAACCCAGGAAGAGGATCAGCAGCTGGTCGAGCGCGTTCAGCGTGGCGACAAGCGGGCGTTCGATCTGCTGGTGCTGAAGTATCAGCACAAAATTCTCGGGTTGATCGTGCGTTTCGTGCACGACACCCATGAGGCCCAGGACGTTGCGCAAGAAGCCTTCATCAAGGCATTCCGAGCGCTTGGCAACTTTCGCGGAGACAGCGCGTTCTATACGTGGCTTTACCGCATCGCCATCAACACGGCGAAGAACTATCTGGTTTCACGCGGCCGCAGGCCGCCGGATAGCGATGTCAGTTCCGAAGACGCAGAGTTCTACGACGGCGATCATGGCCTCAAGGATCTCGAATCGCCAGAACGCGCATTGCTGCGGGATGAGATCGAAGGCACCGTCCATCGAACCATTCAGCAATTGCCGGAAGATTTGCGCACGGCGTTGACGCTGCGCGAGTTCGACGGTCTGAGTTATGAAGACATTGCGAGCGTCATGCAATGTCCGGTGGGTACCGTGCGCTCCCGGATCTTCCGCGCCCGGGAGGCCATCGACAAAGCCCTGCAGCCGTTGTTGCAGGAAAACTAAAGACAGCGGCGACAGCCAAGAGAGGAACGCCATGAGTCGGGAAGCCCTGCAGGAATCGCTGTCCGCAGTGATGGATAACGAAGCGGACGAATTGGAATTGCGTCGGGTGCTCAATGCACTGGACGATGTTGAAACCCGTGAAACCTGGGCTCGCTACCAGATCGCTCGGGCAGCCATGCACAAGGATCTGCTGCTTCCGCGTCTGGATCTCGCTGCGGCGGTCTCTGCTGCGCTGGAAGACGAAGCCGCTCCGGCCAAGGTTTCCCGCGGCCCGTGGCGCAATCTCGGTCGCCTGGCTGTTGCGGCGTCGGTGACTGTGGCCGTGCTGGCCGGCGTGCGCCTGTACAACCACGACGAAATCGCTGGCGTGGAACTGGCTCAGCAGTCCAACCAGCCGACGTTGGCCGTGCCTCAAGTCAAGGGCCCGGCGGTTTTGGCAGGCTACAATGAGAGTTCGGAAGCCACAGGTCCCATGGCCAACGGCGTTCTGCAAGGCCAGCCAGGCTGGCACGATCAGCGTCTGCCAGGCTATCTGCGCCAGCATGCCCAGCAGGCCGCACTCAAGGGAACTGAAAGCGCACTGCCTTACGCGCGTGCAGCCAGCCTGGAAAACCGTTAAGGAGGATCATGCGCGCCATACCGCTACTCTCGCTTCTGCTTGGCGGCTGGTTCATCGTTCCAGCCCATGCCGACGACGCCCAGGACTGGTTGACCCGTCTGGGCCAGGCCGAACAGCAGCAGAGCTTTCACGGCACTTTCGTCTACGAGCGTAACGGCAGTTTCTCTACCCATACCATCTGGCATCGCGTCCAGAACGGCCAGGTTCGCGAGCGTCTGCTTCAGCTCGACGGATCGGCGCAGGAAGTGGTGCGGGTGGATGGACGGACGCAATGTGTCAGTGGCGCACTGATTGCGGGGCTGGGGGATTCTCCGAATTCCGCCGCCCGCCCCCTCGATCCTCAAAAACTCAAGAATTGGTACGAACTTGCCGTCATTGGCAAGTCGCGCGTGGCCGGACGTGAAGCGGTGATCGTATCGCTGACGCCCCGCGACCAGCACCGCTACGGTTTCGAACTGCATCTGGACAAACAGACGGGCCTGCCCCTCAAGTCGCTTCTGCTCAACGACAAAGGCCAGTTGCTCGAGCGTTTCCAGTTCACCCGCCTCGATACCTCTGAAATCCCTTCCGACAGCGACCTGCAGGCAGGATCCGACTGCCGCGCCGTCGCCCTGGACAGTGACAAGGCGTCCGCCGTCAAGGCCGCCCAGGTCTGGCATTCGGACTGGCTGCCGCCGGGCTTCGAGCTGACCAGCAGTACCTCGCGCAAGGATCCGGAGACCAAGACCCAGGTCAGCAGTCTGATGTATGACGATGGCCTGGCGCGCTTCTCGGTGTTCCTGGAGCCGCTCAACGGCGCCACGGTCACGGATACTCGGACTCAGCTCGGCCCGACCGTTGCGGTGTCCCGTCGCCTGACCACGCCCGAGGGTGAAATGATGGTGACCGTGGTCGGTGAGATTCCGATCGGCACCGCCGAACGAATTGCCTTGTCGATGCGCAATGATGGCGCCGCAACCAGCAAGCAATAAGCCGATTCCGGCCAGGCTGTTTGCGCTGCCTCGTCGAGATGCAGAAATGTTTGCTGAGCATTTTCATTTGCAAAACACCCAATTTTTTTCTATAGGTCAGAGCCTCTCGGCTCTGGCCTTGTCTGTCGTTCCCGGAACAAAAATGCCGGCCCGCAGTTTCCGGTGTTCCTTGCTCCATATCGCTTAACCCTGCTCGTCGTAACGGGAGCTGTATGTCGATACCTAGCTTGAAGTCCTATCTCTCCATTCTCGCCACCGTGCTGGTGCTCGGTCAGGCCGTGCCCGCCGTCCAGGCGGCCGAGCTGCCTGATTTCACCCAACTGGTCGAGCAGGCCTCGCCTGCGGTGGTGAACATCAGCACCACGCAGAAGCTGCCCGACCGCAAGGTGAACCAGCAGATGCCGGACCTGGAAGGCTTGCCGCCGATGCTGCGCGAGTTCTTCGAGCGCGGCATGCCGCCGCAGCAGCGTTCGCCCCGCGGCGACCGTCAGCGTGAAGCCCAGTCGCTGGGTTCGGGCTTCATCATCTCGTCCGACGGCTACATCCTGACCAACAACCATGTGATCGCTGACGCCGACGAGATCCTCGTCCGCCTCGCCGACCGCAGCGAAATGAAAGCCAAGCTGATCGGCACCGACCCGCGTTCCGACGTGGCCCTGCTGAAGATCGACGGCAAGGATCTGCCGGTGCTCAAGCTCGGCAAGTCCCAGGACCTGAAGGCCGGTCAGTGGGTGGTGGCGATCGGTTCGCCGTTCGGCTTCGACCACACCGTGACCCAAGGCATCGTCAGCGCCGTCGGCCGCAGCCTGCCGAACGAAAACTACGTGCCGTTCATCCAGACCGACGTGCCGATCAACCCGGGCAACTCCGGTGGCCCGCTGTTCAACCTGAACGGTGAAGTGGTCGGCATCAACTCGCAGATCTACACCCGCTCCGGCGGCTTCATGGGCGTGTCGTTCGCCATCCCGATCGACGTGGCGATGGACGTCTCCAATCAGCTCAAGAGCGGTGGCAAGGTGAGCCGCGGCTGGCTGGGCGTGGTCATCCAGGAAGTGAACAAGGATCTGGCCGAATCGTTCGGCCTGGAGAAACCGGCCGGTGCGCTGGTGGCCCAGATCCAGGATGACGGCCCTGCCGCCAAGGGTGGCCTGCAAGTGGGCGACGTGATCCTGAGCATGAACGGCCAGCCGATCGTCATGTCCGCCGACCTGCCGCATCTGGTCGGTGCGCTGAAGGCGGGCGCCAAGGCCAACCTGGAAGTGATCCGCGACGGCAAGCGCAAGAACATCGAGCTGACCGTCGGTGCGATTCCCGATGAGGACAAGGACACGGACGTGCTGCCGAAGTCCGGTGTCGAGAGCACCAGCAACCGTCTGGGCGTATCGGTCGGCGAGCTGAGCGCCGAGCAGAAAAAAACCTACGACCTCAAGGGCGGCGTGGTCATCAAGGAAGTCCAGGACGGTCCTGCGGCGCTGATCGGCCTGCAGCCGGGCGACATCATCACCCACCTGAACAACCAGGCCATCGGCTCCGCCAAGGAGTTCGCCGAGATCGCCAAGGCATTGCCGAAGAACCGCTCGGTGTCGATGCGGGTGCTGCGTCAGGGACGCGCCAGCTTCATCACCTTCAAGCTGGCCGAGTGATCAGGTCGTCAATCCAATAAGAAACCGCCTCGAAAGAGGCGGTTTTTTTATGCCCGCAGTTTAATGCCAGCGGGCAGGCTCAGCCCATCATGTCCTTGATCATGCGCTCCTGTTCCATCAGTTCGCGCTGACGGGCATCGATGCGTGACGACAGCGGGAAATTGTTGCCGGCCTTGCGCTTGGCGAAGTCCAGTTGCTGGATCGCCTGCCGGTAATCGCCCACCAGGGCGAAATACTCGGCGCGGGCCTGGTGCAGGCCGATGATGTTGCCGGACAGGCCGCGGGTCTCGGCCACCTGATACCACACGTCCGGATCGTCCGGGCGCGACTTGAGCAGGCTGTCCAGGGCCTTTTCCGCATCGGCGGCGCGGTTCTGCTTGAGCAGCAGGTCGACCCGCACCTGGTTCAGCGGGTAGTTGCCGGGAAACTGCGTGAGCAGCCGGTCGACCCGCGACTGGGCGTCGGGCAGGCGGTTGTTGGTGATGTCCAGGTCGACCTGGGCCAGGTTGTAGATCAGTTCGTTCGGGGACTTGGCCAGCAACTGCTTGAGGTTTTCCCGGGCGTCATTCAACTGGCCGCCCTTGATCTGGGCAATGGCCAGGCCGTAGCGGGCGACGTCGTTTTTCGGGTTCTCGTCCAGCTGCGCACGGAAGCGCTTGGCGCCCAGCCCTGGGGTCTCTTCGTAGATCAGCTGCACGCGGGCGCGGATCAACTGATAGCGCAGGCTGTCTTCGATGCCGCCGGGCTTGGCCTGTTCGGCGCGGTTGCGGGTGTCGGCGATCCGCGATTCGGTGACCGGGTGAGTCAGCAGGAATTCCGGCGGTTTGGCGTCGAAGCGGTACTGGCGCATCAGGCGCTCGAACATGGTCGGCATCGAGCGCGGGTCGTAGCCGGCCTTTTCCAGGTTGAGGATGCCGATGCGGTCGGCTTCCTGCTCGTTCTGACGCGAGAAGGTGCGTTGCGACTGGATCGCCGCCGCCTGGGTGCCGGCGATGGTTGCGATGCCCGCATCTCCGCCGCCGGCGGCCGCGATGACGATCCCGGCCAGCAGGGCGGCCATCATCGGCACCTGCATCCGCTGGGAGGCTTCGACGCCCCGGGCGAAGTGGCGTTGGGACAAGTGCGCCAGTTCGTGGGCCAGCACCGAGGCGTATTCGCCTTCGGTCTGGGCGTTGAGGAACAGGCCGCCGTTGACCCCGACCACGCCGCCGGGCGCGGCGAAGGCGTTGAGCTGCGGGCTGTTGATCAGGATGAACTCCAGGCGCCGGTCGCTGACCTGGCTGGTCTCCACCAGCTTGTAGACGCTGGACTCGACGTAGTCCTTGAGCTGCGGATCGTTCAGTTGGGAAACCTGGCTGCGCAGCAGCGCCAGCCAGGCACGGCCCAGCTGGTATTCCTGTTGCGGCGAGACAATGGCAGAGCTGGCATCACCGAGTGACGGCAGATCGTCGGCGAAGCCCGGAGAGGCGAGCAGGCAAGCGAGCGTCAGCAGGGTAGGGCGCAGAAAAGTCATGCACAAAGCCTTAGTCGACAAAGACCTTACTGTAGCCGGACACCGGGCCTGCGACCAGATATTCTAGGCGGCCTGACCCACCTGATCCGGAGTGACGCATGAACGACGCTGTAGCCCATGACCGCGAACTGGACGCCAGCGGCCTGAATTGTCCGTTGCCGTTGCTCAAGGCCAAGATGGAGCTCAACAAGCTGCCCAGCGGCGCGGTGCTCAAGGTGATCGCCACTGATGCGGGTTCCCAGCGCGATTTCCGCACCTTTGCCAAATTGGCCGGTCATACGCTGCTGCGCGAAGAAGACGAGGCGGGCGTCTACCGTTACTGGTTGAAAAAAGCCTGAAACCGACAGCGTTCAAGACCTAAGGAATATTGATGTTCAAAGTGTTACGCGACTGGGTTCAGCGCTACTTCTCCGATGAAGAGGCGGTGGTGCTGGCGGTGCTGCTGTTTCTCGCCTTCACGGCGGTGCTCACCTTGGGCGGCATGCTCGCGCCGGTGCTGGCGGGGATGGTGCTGGCTTACCTGATGCAGGGGCTGGTGGTCACCCTCGAACGGCTGCGCATGCCCGGCGGTGCGGCGGTGGGGCTGGTGTTCGCGCTGTTCATGGGCGTGCTGATGGTGTTCATCGTGGTGGTGCTGCCGCTGCTCTGGCATCAGTTGATCACGCTGTTCAACGAATTGCCGGGCATGCTCGCCAAATGGCAGTCGCTGCTGTTGCTGCTGCCGGAGCGTTATCCGCACCTGGTCTCCGACGAGCAGGTGCTGCAGGCCATCGAGGCGGCGCGGGGCGAGATCGGCAAGTTCGGCCAGTGGGCGCTGACGTTCTCGCTGTCGAGTCTGCCGCTGCTGGTGAACGTGATGATCTACCTGGTGCTTGTGCCGATCCTGGTGTTCTTCTTCCTCAAGGATCGGGCGATGATCGGCGAATGGGTGCGCGGCTATTTGCCGCGGGAGCGGGCGCTGATCACCCGGGTCGCCCAGGAAATGAACCGACAGATCGCCAACTACATCCGCGGCAAGGTCATCGAGATCGTGATCTGCGGCGGGGTGACGTACATCGCCTTCGTTGCGCTGGGCCTCAACTACGCCGCGCTGCTGGCCTTGCTGGTGGGCGTGTCGGTGGTGGTGCCGTATGTCGGGGCGGTGGTGGTGACCGTGCCGGTGCTGCTGATCGCGCTGTTCCAGTGGGGCTGGAGCGACCAGTTCATCTACCTGATGGCGGTGTACGGGATCATTCAGACCCTGGACGGCAACGTGCTGGTGCCGTTGCTGTTTTCCGAAGCGGTCAACCTGCACCCGGTGGCGATCATCTGCGCGGTGCTGTTGTTCGGCGGGTTGTGGGGGTTCTGGGGCGTGTTCTTCGCGATTCCCCTGGCGACGCTGTTCAAGGCTGTGCTGGATGCCTGGCCGCGCAAGGAGCCGGTGGTGGCCCCGCTGCTGTAGGGCGTGTTGCGGTGGCGCCCGTGAGGGCGCCACAAAGGCATCAAGCCTTGTTCAGGGCCTGCGCCGCCGCCAGAACCTCGTCCACATGCCCCGGCACCTTCACGCCACGCCATTCCTGACGCAGCACGCCGTTCTTGTCGATGAGGAACGTGCTGCGATCCACGCCCATGTATTCCTTGCCGTACAGCTTCTTCAGCTTGATCACGTCGAACAGCTGGCAGACGGCCTCGTCCTTGTCGCTGATCAGCTCGAACGGGAACTCCTGCTTGCACTTGAAGTTCTCGTGGGACTTCAGGCCGTCGCGGGAAACCCCGAAGATTTCCGTGTCGGCGGCCTGGAACGCGGCGTACTGGTCGCGAAAGCCCTGGCCTTCGGTGGTGCAGCCGGGGGTGCTGTCCTTCGGATAGAAGTAGATCACCACCTGCTTGCCCTTGAGGCCCGCGAGGCTGACGGTTTTCCCGCTGGTGGCGGGGGCTTCGAAATCGGCAACCGGTCGGTCGATCACAACGGCCATGAAAGCTTCCTTCTTACATTGGGTTCTGTGGGCGCCACGGTTCGATCAGCGCGTCCAGGTTCATCGCGTCGGCGAAGTCCAGGAACTGGTCGCGCAGCCAGCTGATCTGGGTGCCGGCCGGCAGGGTCACGGTGAACGTGGCGTTGAGCATGGTGCCGCCGGTCTGCGGGGCCTGGTAGGTGTCGCAGGTCAGGTTCTCCAGGTCGATGTTGTGGTCGGCGAAGAACTGGCACAGCTCGCTGATGATGTCGGAGCGGTAGGCCGAGCTGACGTAGGCCACGTAGGGCAAGGCCTGCGGGCGGTTTTCCAGGGCCGCGCTGCGCACCACGTTGACGGTGAAGGCATGGCGCTTGGCCAGGACCGGCAGGCTGCTCTCGAGGCGGGCCAGGCCGTCCCAGCTGCCCGAGATCTCGAGCACCAGCGCGCTGCACTCGCCGTGGCGGGTCAGGCGCGAGGTGACCACGGCGCAGCGGTTTTCATGGCTGGCGCGGCACAGCACGTTGGTCAGCTCCATGGGGTTGGCGCCGAGGGCACTGATGACAAGGAATTGTTCGCGAACTGTGGGGGTGGACATGCAGCGTTCCTAAAGCGATGAGCGGTCGGTAGTCATTAGAGGGCATCGCCTGTCGGGGAGTGCCTGAACAGGCCTGTGCGCAAGGCCCCGGCAACGTGCTTCGTCGGCGTCCGCCGTGGCGGGAGCGTCCGGCGGCGACGCTGGAACGGGGCCCGGAGGGCCGATTCGGGAGGCTGGAACCCGGCATGCGAGCCGATCTGTACCGATCAAAGCCTGAAGGGTAGCGAAAAGCGGCGCCAAGGGGAATGGCGGCAGCGCAGTACTTCGCTTGTGCAAGCATGTTGGCGCCAGTACCATTACCGCTCTCTTTTTCCGGCAGGAGCGGTTTCATGATTGCGGGCAGTATGGTGGCATTGGTCACACCCATGGATGCACAAGGGCGTCTAGACTGGGACAGCCTCAGCAAACTCGTGGACTTCCACCTCAAGAACGGCACCCATGCCATCGTCGCGGTCGGCACCACCGGCGAGTCGGCGACCCTTGACGTCGAAGAACACATTGCCGTCATCAAAGCCGTGGTCAAACAGGTCGCCGGCCGCATTCCGGTCATCGCCGGCACCGGCGCCAACTCGACCCGTGAAGCCGTCGAACTGACCCGCAACGCCAAAGAGGCCGGCGCCGACGCCTGCCTGCTGGTGGTGCCGTACTACAACAAGCCGACCCAGGAAGGCCTGTACCAGCACTTCAAGCACATCGCCGAAGCGGTCGACATCCCGCAGATCCTCTACAACGTTCCCGGCCGCACCTCCTGCGACATGCAGGCCGAGACCGTGATCCGCCTCTCCACCGTGCCGAACATCATCGGCATCAAGGAAGCCACCGGCGACCTCAAGCGCGCCAAGGCGATCCTCGATGGCGTGAGCAAGGACTTCATCGTGCTGTCCGGCGATGATCCGACCGCCGTCGAACTGATCCTGATGGGCGGCAAGGGCAACATCTCCGTCACCGCCAACGTCGCCCCGCGCGAAATGGCCGACCTGTGCGAGGCCGCGCTGGAAGGCAACGCCGAGAAGGCGCGGGCCATCAACGAAAAACTGATGCCGCTGCACAAGGACCTGTTCATCGAAGCCAACCCGATCCCGGTGAAGTGGGCTTTGGCTGAAATGGGCCTGATGCACGAAGGCATCCGCCTGCCGCTGACCTGGCTGAGCGCTCCTTGTCATGAAACGCTGCGCTCGGCCCTGCGCCAGTGCGGCGTCCTGGTTTAATTGAGGAAGTACAACGCATGAAGCGAATGGCCGGACTTTCCGCACTTGCCTTGATTATCTCCAGCACCAGCGGCTGTGGATGGATCTGGGGCCCGGAAGGTTATTTCCGTGACCGTGGCAGCGACTACCTGCAGGCGCAACAGACCGCGCCGATGCAACTGCCGTCGGGTGTCAGCACCTCCAAGCGTCTGGATCCGCTGTTGCCGATCCCGCGCAACGTGGCTGACGACACCGCAAAAGGCGAGTACGTGGTTCCTCGTCCGCAACCGCTGTCGGCCATCGCCGACGCCGGTGACTACTCGCTGCAGAAGAGCGGCGATTCGCGCTGGGTGATGGCCCAGCATCCGCCGGCCGAAGTCTGGCCGGTCGCCGTGCAGTTCTTCCAGGACAACGGCTTCCGTCTGGACGAGCAGCGTCCGCAGACCGGCGAGTTCACCACCACCTGGCAGCATTCCGATGAGCTGTCCGCCTCCATGGCCAAGCGCCTGAGCGCGGCCGGCGTCGGCGCCGACAGCGAAACCCGCGTGCGGGTGCGCATCGAGCCTGGCGTGCAGCGCAACACCAGTGAAGTCTATGTGGTCAGCGCCGAGCGTCCTGCCGGCAGCACCGCCGACGTGGCGTTCACCAACCGTTCGGTCAACACCGGCCTGGACGCGGCGCTGGTCGACGACATGCTGGCGAGCATGAGCCGCACCTCCGAGAAGGGCGGTTCGGTGTCGATGCTGGCCTCCCGCGATTTCGACGCGCCGAGCCGCGTCAGCCTCAGCGAAGACGGCAGCGGCAACCCGGTGCTCAACGTCGGCAGCGACCTCGACCGTGCCTGGTCGAGCGTCGGCCGTGCGCTGGAGCAAGGCGAATGGCGCGTGGAAGACATCAACCGCAGCCTGGGCCTGTACTACATCAACCTGGCCGAGAAGGCCGAGAAGAAAGACGACAAGCCCGGTTTCTTCAGCAGCCTGTTCGGCAGCAAGCCTAACAAGGAAGAAGTCGAAGCCCGTGCCGAGCGCTATCAGGTTCGCCTGAGCAAGGTAGGCGAGAACGTCCAGGTGACCGTCGAGAAGAACATCAACACCGTGGCGCCGGCCGAAGTGGCCCGCAAGGTGTTGAGCGTGATTCAGGACAACCTGGGCTGATCCGATGCGTTTCGCCGTTCTCGGCAGCGGTAGCCAAGGGAACGGCACGCTGGTCGCCAGCGCCGATACGGTAGTGCTGGTGGATTGTGGCTTCTCCCTGCGGGAAACCGAAAAGCGCCTGTTGCGCCTGGGTGTGAACCCGGCGCAACTGAGCGCGATACTCGTGACCCACGAACATGCCGACCACGTGCATGGCGTGGGTTTGCTGTCTCGGCGCTACAATCTGCCTGTCTATCTGAGCCGCGGCACGTTGCGCGGGATGCGCAAGCCGATTGACGCCACCGGTTTCGTCGCCGGCGGCGAGCGGTTGCAGATCGGCGCCTTGAGCATCCAGGCCATTGCCGTGGCCCATGATGCGCAGGAGCCGACCCAGTATGTGTTCAGCGACGGCGAGCGGCGTTTCGGCCTGCTGACCGACCTGGGCTCTTACTGCGAACAGGTGCTGGACGGCTACCGGGATCTCGATGCGTTGATGATCGAGGCCAACCATTGCCGCGATTTGCTGGCCCGCGGTCACTACCCGTACTTTCTCAAGCAACGGGTGGGCGGCGAGCGGGGACATCTGAACAACCATCAGGCGGCATTCCTGGTGGCCGAGTTGGGTTGGCAAGGCCTGCAACACCTGGTCCTGGCCCATCTCAGCAGCAAGAACAACCTGCCGCAGCTGGCCCGGCAATGTTTCGTCGACACCCTCGGGTGCGACCCGGACTGGCTGCAACTGGCCGATCAAGATTCAGGGCTCGACTGGCGCCACATCGCCTAGCCCACCTATTTAGCAAGCGGAGCCCATCATGGAAAAACGTGAAGAACTCTACCGCGGCAAAGCCAAATCGGTTTACAAGACCGACGACGCCGACCGCCTGATCCTGCTGTTTCGCAACGACACCTCGGCGTTCGACGGCAAGCGCATCGAACAGCTCGACCGCAAGGGCATGGTGAACAACAAGTTCAACGCCTTTATCATGCAGAAGCTCGAAGCGGCCGGCATCCCGACCCAATTCGACAAGCTGCTGGGCGACAACGAGTGCCTGGTCAAGAAGCTCGACATGATCCCGGTCGAGTGCGTGGTGCGTAACTATGCCGCCGGCAGCCTGGTCAAGCGCCTGGGCGTCGAAGAGGGCATGAAGCTCAACCCCTACACCTTCGAGCTGTTCCTGAAGGACGACGCCAAGGGCGATCCGTTCATCAACGAATCCCACGTCGTGGCGTTCGGCTGGGGCACCGCCGAGCAGCTGGTGCGCATGAAGGAACTGTCCCTGAAGGTCAACGACGTCCTGAGCAAACTGTTCGACGACGCCGGCCTGCTGTTGGTGGACTTCAAGCTGGAATTCGGTGTGTTCAGCGACGGCTCCATCGTCCTGGGCGACGAATTCAGCCCGGACGGCTGCCGTCTGTGGGACAAGGACACCAAGAAGAAAATGGACAAGGACCGCTTCCGCCAAGGCCTCGGTGACGTCATCGAAGCCTACGAAGAAGTGGCCCACCGTCTGGGCGTACCGCTTTAACCGACGCAAGCATCTGATAGCACGGAAAAAATTTGCGTCAGGGGGTTCGCTTCCGGCAAAAGTGTTGTTATGATGCGCGCCGTTGGAGAGATGCCAGAGTGGCCGAATGGGACGGATTCGAAATCCGTTGTACCTTCGCGGGTACCTAGGGTTCGAATCCCTATCTCTCCGCCATTATTTGAAAAGCCCCGTAGCTGAGAAGCTACGGGGCTTTTTGTTTGCGCCGAAGAAAGCCGGCCGAACGCGGGCTTGCCTTTCGCGATAACTGACTAAACTTTCCGGTTCAGGGTCATGGGCCGCCGGCCTCTTCCGGCAGCCATTTCAATCCGTGAGGTTTGGCCATGGCAAAAGGCAAGAAGAAGGACGTCGAAAAAGGCAAGGCGACCGAAAAGACCAAGCTGTCGAGCAAGGACTACCTGGCCGAGCTGCGCCGTCTGCATGTCGAGCTGGTGAAGATGCAGGAGTGGGTGACGGCCAACGGCATCAAGGTCTGCATCATTTTCGAGGGGCGTGACGGGGCGGGGAAGGGCGGGACGATCAAGGCGATCACCGACCGGGTGAGCCCGCGGGTGTTCCGCGTGATCGCGCTGCCGGCGCCGACCGACCGCGAAAAGAGCCAGATGTACATCCAGCGCTATCTGCCGCATCTGCCGGCCGGCGGCGAGGTGGTGATCTTCGACCGCAGTTGGTACAACCGCGCCGGGGTCGAGCGGGTGATGGGCTTCTGCACCGACAAGCAGGTGGAGAAGTTTCTGCAGACCGTGCCGCTGGTGGAACGGGCCATCGTCGATTCGGGGGTGATCCTGCTCAAGTACTGGCTGAACGTCAGCCAGGAGGAGCAGACCCGCCGGCTCGAAGAGCGCATCACCGACGGGCGCAAGATCTGGAAGCTTTCGCCCATGGACCTCAAGTCTTACAGCCGCTGGTACGACTACTCCAGGGCCCGCGATGAGATGATCGAAGCCACCGACACCGGCTACGCGCCATGGCTGGTGGCCGACTCGAACGACAAGCGACGGGCGCGCCTGAACATCATTTCCGACCTGCTCAGCCGCATACCGTACAAAGAGGTGCCCAGGGAAAAGGTCGTCTTGCCCAAGCGGCAGAAGTCGGGTGGCTATCGGGAGACGAATTACCCCTTCAAGCACGTTGTGGAGCGCTTCTGACCCATGGGCCGCCGAAACCGCCGGGTATGGCAGATGCGGCGGCCTTTGCCGGCCTCAGATCTCCTTGACCGGCGTCTCTGCGTGCACGCCTTTGATCAATTCGATCACGTGCAGGCAGTCCGCCTTGTTCACGTAGGACTCCCCGCTGGCGACGGTTTCGTGGTTCCCGGCCCTCAGCCGCCAGCGCCATTGGCCCTTGCCGGTGCTCAGGGTGCCTTTGGATTGTCTGTAGATCTCGAAATACATTCAGTTCGCTCCATGCGATTGGGATATTGCGACACGCTGTGACGCACCGACGCAAGCCTAGCGGAGCTGGCTTTTTTGGCTATCGGGCATTTGTTTCCAATCGTTGGGAGATGTGTGAGCAAGGCCCGGGGCAGGGCGCGCGAACCGGCTCCGGACGAGGTGCGATGCCGTCGCCTCATTCTTGCGCCGCCTCTGGCGGTGCTGCTTAATGAGGTACGGCTCAAGGTATTCGATCCCGGTTCGGCAACCGGTCAACACGCCAAGAGAAGAGCAGGCCCGTGAACCATCCGCTCGGGACGCATGTTGCGGGGCCGGTGACGTTGTCGCTGGTGATCCCCGTGTTCAACGAGGAGGACAGCCTCGACGGCTTTCTTGTGCGCATCGGGCAGGTCTTCGCGCGCGAGGCGCAGATCGGGCTTGAGCTGGTGTTCGTCAATGACGGCAGCACCGATGCGACGCTGGAGCGGCTGTTGCGGCATCAGAGGGATGACCCGCGGATCCGCGTCGTCGACCTGAGCCGCAACTTCGGCAAGGAAGCGGCGCTGTCGGCCGGCCTGCAGACTGCCACAGGGCAGATCGTGGTGCCGATCGACGTCGACCTGCAGGATCCGCCCGAAGTCATCCTGCAGATGGTCGCCCGCTGGCGGGAAGGCTATGAGATGGTGCTGGGCCACCGCATCAGCCGCCGCAACGACTCCTGGGCCAAGCAGACCTCCGCCAATTGGTTCTACCGCCTGCACAACAGGATCGCCGACCAACCCCTGCCGGAGAACGTCGGCGACTTTCGCTTGATGGACCGCTGCGTGGTGGACGCGCTGCTGACCCTGCCGGAGTCGAGGCGCTTCATGAAAGGGCTGTTCGCCTGGGTCGGTTTCCGCACCACCCATGTCGATTACGAGCGGCCGCAGCGCGCGGCGGGCAAGAGCAAGTTCAACGGCTGGCGGCTGTGGAATTTCGCGCTGGAGGGCATCACGAGTTTCAGCACCGAGCCGCTGCGGATTTGGACCTACCTGGGGGCGGCGGTGTCGCTGGTGTCCTTTGGCATCGCGATATTCATTGTGGCGCGGACGCTGATCTACGGCGTCGACTTGCCCGGCTATGCCTCGCTGATGGTCGCCGTGACGTTTCTCGGCGGCCTGCAACTGATCGGCATCGGGGTGCTCGGCGAGTACCTGGGCCGCACGTACATCGAAGCGAAGCACCGGCCGGTTTTCCTGGTGCGCCGCATCTACGAACCCAAGGACTGAGGCATGGACCTCAAGGAAGCCGACATCCTGGGCGAGCGCATCGGTGAGCATTGGTACTACGGCGCCAAGGCCGCGGCGATCCGCCGGATGCTGGGGGACGCGCCGGTCAGGCGGATTCTCGATGTCGGCGCCGGTTCAGGGTTCTTTTCCCGCCATCTGCTGGCCTGCACCGCCGCGTGCGAAGCCTGGTGCGTGGACACCGGCTACCCCGCCGACTCCAGTGGGGAGAGCGCCGGCAAACCGGTGCATTACCGCCGTGAACTCGGGGGCGTGGACGCCGACCTGGTGTTGCTGATGGATGTGCTGGAGCACGTCGATGACGACCTCGGCCTGCTTCGGGCCTGCATCGGCCAAGTCCCGTCCGGCAGCCGCTTTCTGATGACGGTGCCGGCCTTTGCGTTCATGTGGAGCGGGCACGACGATTTTCTCGGGCACAAGCGCCGATACACCCTGGGACGGTGCGAGGCCCTGGCCGCCGCTGCGGGCCTGCAAGTGGAGCGGGGCGCCTACGGTTTCGGTGCTGTGTTTCCGTTCGCGCTGGCGTCGCGTCTGCTGGCCGCAGGCTCGGCGCCGCGCTCTCAGCTCAAGCGTCACTCGGCTTTCGTCAATGCGCTGCTCAAGGCACTGTGCAGGCTCGAATTGCCCCTGATGGGCATCAATCGCCTGGCCGGCCTGAGCGTGTTCGTGCTGGCGCGCAAACCGTGACGGTCGCCGACCGGTCCGCCCTGATCCGCCGCGGCCTGCGTTTCGCCGTGACCGGGCTGTTCGTCACGGCGCTGCATGCGTTGGTGGCGGTGCTGTTCATCCGCTTCGTCAGCCCGCGTCCGCCGGTGGCCAACGGCGTGGCCTTCGCTCTGGCGACGGTGGTGTCGTATGCGCTCAACACGGCCTGGAGCTTCTCCGCGCGGTTGCACGGCAAGACCCTGCTGCGCTTCATGTCGGTGTCGGCGGGCGGTTTTCTGTTGGCGGTGTTCGTGGCGTGGTCGGCGCAGCTTGCCGGCCTGCATTATCTGCTGGGCGTCGCTGCAGTGGCTCTGACGGTGCCTGCCTTCACGTTCGTGCTGCACAACGTCTGGACGTACCGATGACGGACGCCGCAGCTGCCGCGCCGTTTCGATGGACGGCGCCCCCCCTGCCTTTCTACACTGCCGCCATCTGGGGACGGGGGTGAAGGATGAACCGAAATGAACTGCGCAAGGCTGACATCAACCTGATGGTGGTGTTCGAGACGCTGATGCTCGAACGCAACGTGACGCGGGCCGCCGAAAAGTTGTTCCTCGGCCAGCCGACCATCAGTTCGGCGCTCAACCGCTTGCGCACGATGCTCAACGATCCGCTGTTCATCCGCGTCGGTCACCGCATGGAGCCGACGGCCCGGGCCGAAGACATCTTCCGCCACCTCAAGCCGGCGCTGGACTCCCTCTCGGTGGCCCTGAGCCTGACCCGAGATTTCGATCCCGCCGTCAGCACCATGACCTTTCGCATCGGCCTGTCCGACGACGTCGAGTTCGGCCTGCTGCCGCCGGCGCTGCGCACCCTGCGCCAGGAGGCGCCGAACGTGGTGTTCGTGGTGCAGCATGTCGACTACTGGCGGATCCCCGACCTGCTGGCTTCGGGCGACATCACCGTCGGTATCAGCCAGACCCGCGGCCTGCCGGCCAACGCCAAGCGCAAGCTGCTGCGGCACATCCAGCCGAGCATCCTGCGGGCGGACGCCTCCGCCACGCCGCTGACCCTCGATGAGTACTGCGCCCGCCCGCACGTGCTGGTGTCCCACACCGCCAACGTCAGCGGCTACGCCGACGAGTGGCTGGCGGACATCGGCCGCACCCGCCAGGTGGTACTGTCGGTGCCGCAGTACAGTGCGTTGCCGGCGCTGCTGGCCGGCACCGACCTGATCGCCAGCCTGCCGGACTACACGGCCGAGGCGATGGCCGCCTCGGGGCTGCTGTTCAAGGAGCCGTTCCCGTTCAAGACGCCGACCCTGGACCTGTCGATGGTCTGGCTCAGCCATGTGGACAGCGACCCGGCCGAGCGCTGGCTGCGCTCGCGGCTTGAAGCGCTGATGAGCGAACGCCCCGCGACCTGACCGACACCGCAGCACCTGTAGGCGCGGGCCCGCGCCACAGAAATTAGTGATATATGTACGGCCTTTGCGCCCAATGACTGGAGTTCCCCCATGCCGCACCTGCACCTGGAATACACCGCCAACCTGCCGCAGCTGAACGCCGACCTGGCGCTGATCCGGCTCAACAACACCTTGGTGGCTTCCGGTCAGTTCGCCGCGGAGTACGACATCAAGAGCCGTGCGGTGAAGGTCGAGACGTTCAGGGTCGGCACCGCGCCTGGCGAGCGGGCTTTCGTCCATGTGAAGCTGGCGCTGCTCAGCGGGCGTTCGCCGCAGATCAAGCGGCAGTTGTCGGAAAGCCTGCTGGCGGCTCTGCAGGACCTGTGCGAGTGGCCGGCCGGGGTCGACGTGCAGCTGTGCGTGGAGCTGCTGGACATCGACCGCGAGTCCTACACCAAGACCGCCATCGGCGTGTGAGGCTCAGGCGGCTTCCAGCTCCGAGCAGGTCTTGATGACCTGCTCGCGCAGCCAGAGGTTGGCGCTGTCCTGGTCGGCGTTGCGGCTCCACTGCATGTCGAGGGTGAAGCCGGGCAGGCCGTTGGGCGCCTCGCAGTGGTTGAACACCGCGTCGTTGGTCAGCAGGCGCTGGATGCGCCGGGGCAGGGTGAGGATGAAGTCGGTGCCGGTGATCATCTTCAGCGCCGCGCTGTAGCTGTTGGAGCGGGCGACGATCTGGCGCTTCTGCGCCTGGCGCGCCAGCCAGCCGTCGACCATGTTGGTGGTGGACATCCACGGCGTGGGGAACACGTGCCGGCGTTCGGTGAAGGCCTTGAGGCTCAGGCGTGGCTCCAGCGGTGTGGCGCGCTTGTCGAAGACGCAGACCAGATCGTCCTCCAGCAGCATGCGCGATTTCAGGTCGGCATGCTGGCGGTGAAAGTGCGGGCCGAAGCAGATCACCAGGTCGAGGCTGCCGTCGCGCAGCTCGTCGGCGGGCACGTCGGTCTCGAACTTGTGCATGTTGACCATCACCGGCAGATCGTCGAAATCGAAGCGCTTGAGCATCCGCGGCAGGATCAGTTGCTCAAAGTACTCCGGCGCGCAGATGTTGAAGGTGACCGCCTGGGCCGTCGGATCGAACACCGGGGGGCCGGCGTGGCACAGGTTGATGCTTTCGAGGATCTTCTGCACATGGCTGTACATGCCGTCGGCCTTGTAGGTCGGCCGCATGCCCGTGCGAGTGTTGATGAAGAGTTCGTCTTCGAAGCTGGTGCGCAGTTTCTTCAGGCAGTAACTGACGGTGGACTGGCTGACGAACAGCGCCTCCGACACGTCGGTGACACTGCTTTGCTCGTACACGGCGACGAACACCATGAGATCCTGCATGTCGAGCTTTCTAAGCAAGTTACTGTTCAGCATCCGTTCCGTCCTGCAGTGCTCCTTGCGCCGATCCGCGCAAACGTGTGCGGACGATCCTAACGGAACGATGGTGCCAGGAAAAACCCCTGTAGGACATTTTACGGTCAGTTGTGGGACAGAAAGTTCCAGCAACACGACGTGCCGAAGTAAACCCGTAAAAGATGGCCAGAAGCCTCCCCCGCAGGCGGGCTCAAGTCACGCTCAACGGATGTGGCGGGCGTAATGTTTGGGGTCGAAGCGCAGCACCATCAGCAGCATCAGCGCCATCACGGCGGTCAGTGACCACCAGGCGCCCTCGAAGCTGCCCGAGCGGTCGCGGATGAACCCGGCCAGCAACGGCGACAGGCCGGCGATCAGGTAGCCGATCCCTTGCACGAACGCGGTCAGGGCGCCGGCCCGTTGCGGCTCGTCGAGGTGGTCCAGGGACACAATCAGGCTCATGGGAAACAGGCCGCCGATGCCCAGGCCCAGCAGGCAGGGCCACAGCAGGCCCAAGTGGTGCGGGCTGAGGATCAGGCCGCAGAAGCCTGCGATGATCAGCACGAGCAGCCCGCCGAGCACCGCCCGCCGGTCACGGCTGCGGTTGGCGATGGCGGGCACCGTCAGGCCGGCGATCACTTCCATGGCGGTGAGGAAGCCCAGCACCAGGCCGGCGTGCTGTTCACTGAAGCCTTGCTCCACGTAGTACGGCGCGAGCCAGGCCAGCACGCAGGTGTAGGACGCTGTGCCCAGGCCGAAGAAGAGCGCCAGCCACCAGGCGCGGGCGTTGGAGAAAAAGGATTCCCTCGCGGCCTTCACCGCCGCGACGGGTGAAGCCCCCGAACCTTGCGTCCGCCACGCCAGCGCGGCGCACAGCGCCAAGGCCGACCAGAGCGCCAGCCCTCCGCGCCAGCTGCCGCCGTGCAGCAGCACCAGCGGCGCGAGCGAGGCGGCCAGCGCGGCGCCGCCCATGATCGAGGTGACGTACAGCCCCATGCACAGCGCGACGTGGTCGGGAAAGCGCGATTTGATCAGCGCCGGCATCAGGGCCTGAATCAGCGCAATGCCGATCCCGGCGAGCACCGCACTGGCGATCAGCGGCGGCGCCGAGTCGAGGAACAGCCGCGACAGGCTTGCCAGCCCGATCACCAGCAACGACAGCAGCACCGTACGCCGTTCGCCCAGGCGTCGGCTGATGCCCAGGCCGAAAAACATCGCCAGCCCCATCGCCGTCACCGGCAGCATGGTCAACAGGGAGGCGAGGCTGAAGCTCAACGGGATGTCGCCGCGGATGGCCGACAGCAACGGGCCGACCGCTGCCATCGACGGCCGCAGGTTGAGGGCGACCAGCACGATGCCGAGCATCAGCCAGGCGGCGGGACGGGTGGTCGTGGTGCGTACGCTTTCCATTGACGGGCCTTGGGACGGGAGGCGGTCGATTAGGCGCGCGGGGCCTGTGGGCGGGCAAATCAGAAAGTCTGCGGTGGTATTTAAAAAGTCGATATCACGGCGTGGCAGTCACCCCAGGTGTCGGTTGTGCTGGCCTCATCGCTGGCAAGCCAGGCTCCCACAGGGTTTTGTGGTGTACAGGGAATTTGCGGCCCAGCGAGATCCCCTGTGGGCGCCAGCCTGCTGGCGATGGCGTCAGTGATCGCGCCACACAGTCTGGGCAAAACCTGTGAACGAACTATTCTCAAATACATCGGGCCAACTATTCGTTGGCTTCTTTTTCACAAAAAATTGATGGTTGCCTGCTTAAAGTTTGTCCCGCCTTGATCAATGAAATTTTCACAATTGGTCACAGCGCTTCTTTCAGGAAATGCCCCTCTTTATGCTGAAGTTAAAAGCCGTGCGCCCGGAATGGGTGACGTTGTTGGCCAGTGCCTTTCTTTTGCTCGGATTCAATGGCGTGCTCTGGCAGCACCTGTCCGACATCACGTCGGCGGACGGCAAAGGCATCGCCATGCGCATCGCGTTCGGCGTCATGATTTTCGCGGCCTACAACATCGTGCTGACGCTGCTGGCGTTCCGGCCGGTGATGAAGCCGCTGCTGAGCCTGATGTTTCTGGTCAGCGCCGGCGTGGCCTACTTCATGAGCCAATATGGCGTATTGATTGATGCGGGCATGTTTCGCAACTTCGCCGAAACCAATGCCACGGAAGTTCGCGACCTGCTGTCCTTGAAGTTGTTTGTTTATATTCTCCTGCTGGGTGTCTTGCCGACCTGGCTGTTGTGGAAAGTTCCGGTCAACTACCGCAAGTGGCACCGGGAACTGTTGAGCAAAGTTATCGTGGGCGTCGCGTCGGCGGCGGTCATCGGCGGGGTGGCGCTGGCCAACTACCAGGGCCTGTCTTCGTTGTTCCGCAATCACCATGAACTGCGCCTGATGCTGGTGCCGAGCAACTACATCGGCGCCTCGGCCGGCTACCTGCGCGAGCAGGTCGCCTCGGTGCAGCAGCCGTTCGTCAAGATCGGCGAAGACGCCCAACGCAATCCGGCCGTGCAGAACCGTCCGCGCAAATCCCTGACCGTGCTGGTGGTGGGAGAGAGCGCCCGGGCGGAGAACTTCGGCATTCTGGGCTACGACCGGGACACCACGCCGAAGCTGGACAAGGAAGCCGGCCTGATCGCCTTCACCGACGTGCACTCGTGCGGCACCGAAACCGCCGTGTCCGTGCCGTGCATGTTTTCCGACATGGGCCGCCAGGACTACGACGCCAGCAAGGCGAAGAACCAGGAAGGGTTGCTGGACGTGCTCAAGCGCGCCGGCCTCGACGTGATCTGGCGCGACAACCAGTCCGGCTGCAAGGGCACCTGCGACCGGGTCACCGTGCAGGACGTCAGTAACCTGAAAGACCCGGCCCTGTGCGCGAACAGCGAGTGCCGCGACGAGATCCTCCTGCAAGGCCTGCAGGGCTTTATCGACCGCCTGGACAAGGACACCGTGCTGGTGCTGCACCAGATGGGCAGCCACGGCCCGGAATACTTCAAGCGCTACCCCAAGGAATACGAGCATTTCACCCCGGTGTGCGAAAGCAACGCCCTGAACAACTGCAGCCGCGAAAGCATCGTCAACGGCTACGACAACACGCTGGTCTACACCGACCATGTGCTGTCGAGCCTGATCGATGTGCTGCGCAGCAACCAGGACAAGGTCGACACCGCGATGCTGTACCTGTCCGACCACGGCGAGTCCCTGGGCGAGTACAACCTGTTCCTGCACGGCACGCCGTACATGCTGGCGCCGGAACAGCAAAAGCATGTGGCGATGCTGGCCTGGTTCTCCGACAGCTACCAGAAGGCTTACTCGGTCGACACCCATTGCCTGCAACTGAGCCGCGACAAGCCCCTGAGCCAGGACAACCTGTTCCACTCGATGCTCGGCCTGCTGGAGGTGCAGAGCAACGTTTACCGGCATGACCTGGACCTGTTCGCCGGATGCCGCGGCGCGGTGATCGACGGGGTGCTGGCCAAGGACTGAGTCTTCAGACACGTCCTGTCAGACTATTCTTGCTCTCAAGCAGGAGATTTCATCAATCCACCTGCCCTGCAGAGGCGCGGAAAGCGCCGGCGGCGATATATACTGCGCGCCATTCTTCAAGGGAGAGCCGTGTGGCCATCGATATTCACTGGATTCGCGACAACGATAGCCTGGCGCGCCTGTGCGCCGAGTGGCAGCAGTTGCCCTTCGTGGCCCTCGACACCGAATTCATGCGGGTCGATACCTTTTACCCGATCGCCGGCCTGCTGCAGGTCGGCGACGGCCAGCGCGCCTACCTGATCGACCCGCTGACCATCGACGCCTGGCAACCGCTGGCCGCGCTGCTGGAGAACACGGCGGTGGTCAAGGTGCTGCACGCGTGCAGCGAAGACCTCGAAGTGCTCCTGCGCCTGACCGGCAGCCTGCCGGCGCCGCTGTTCGACACCCAACTGGCCGCCGCCTACCTGAACCTGGGGTTCTCCATGGGCTATTCGCGGCTGGTGCAGGAAGTGCTCGGCATCGAACTGCCCAAGGGCGAGACCCGGTCCGACTGGTTGCAGCGGCCGTTGTCCGACACCCAGGTCAGCTACGCTGCCGAAGACGCCGTGCACCTGGCCGAAGTGTTCGTGAAGCTGCGCCCGAAACTGTCGGACGAACGTTGCGCCTGGGTGCTGGAGGACGGTGCGGAACTGGTCGCCAACCTGCGCCGCGAAACCGACCCTTACGAGGTGTACCGCGAAGCCAAGCTGGCGTGGAAACTGTCCCGCGCCCAATTGGCCGTGCTGCGCGAGCTGTGCGCCTGGCGCGAACGCGAGGCCCGGGCCCGCAACCTGCCGCGCAACCGCATCGTGCGCGAGCAGTCGCTGTGGCCGCTGGCCCGCACGCAGCCGGACAACCTCGGCGCGTTGGCCAAGATCGAAGACATGCACCCGCGCACCGTGCGTCAGGACGGCGAGTTTCTGCTTGATCTGATCAAACGCTCTGGCAGTGTGTCCCCTGACCAGTGGCCGCCGGCGATTCCCGAGCCGCTGCCGATCGAGGCCGCCGCGCTGATCAAGCGGCTGCGCGCCATCGGCCAGGCCGAAGCGGAGCGTCTGGGGATCGCGCCGGAACTGATGCTGCGCAAGAAAACCCTCGAAGCGCTGGTCAAGAGCGGCTTCCCCGAGGGGCCTTACCAACTGCCAGATTCGCTGCGTGGCTGGCGCCGCGAACTGATGGGCCAGCAGCTGCTCGACAGCCTGGCCTCCGCCGGAGAACAGCCTTGAAACAGATTTGCTCGATCTACCGCAGCCCGAAGAAAAACGAAATGTACCTGTACGTGCTCAAGAGCGATGCGCTGGAGCGGGTGCCGGAGCCGCTGCTGGCCGCGTTCGGCAAGCCGCAGCACGCCTTTGACCTGGTGCTGACCCCCGAGCGCAAACTGGCGCGCGAGGACATCGCCGTGGTGCTGGAAAACCTCGACAAGCAGGGCTATCACCTGCAGATGCCGCCGGCCGAGGACGAATACATCGAACACCTGCCCGAAGAGTTGCTGCGACGCAACGACCCGGTCTGATCCGCGGGGCCCTGTCCTGGGCCCCGGATTTCCCTGGAACTGATTTTCACGGCGATGGCTGCCACGAAGCGGGCGGCCGTCTGCACGGTTTGCGAAAGGTTTGAACATGCGCGTTCTGATTGCCGAACACGACCACGCGGTATATGCCCGACTGTTGCGTCAGGCGGCGCCCGGGCTTGAGGTGCTGACCAGCGGCGACTCCGCCGAACTGGCCCGCCAGGCCGTCGAATGCCCGGTCTGGCTGGGCCAGCCGGATCTGCTGGCGACCCTGCTGCGCCAGGGCCACCGGCCGCAGTGGCTGCAATCGACCTGGGCCGGCATCACGCCGCTGCTGGCCGACGGCCTGTACCGCGATTACCGCCTGACCCGGGCCGTGGGCATCTTCGGCCAGGTGATGGCCGAGTACGTGCTGACCTACATGCTCGGCCACGAGCGCGAAGTGCTGGCGCGGCTGGTGAGCCAGGTCGAGCGCAAGTGGGACAACCGCACCGGCCAGAGCCTGGTGGGGCGCAAGGTGCTGATCGTCGGCACCGGCGACATCGGCCAGAGCGTGGCGCAGTTCCTGCGGCCGTTCGGGGTCGAGCTGTACGGCATCGCCAGCAGCGCCCGGGAGCAGGCGCCGTTCGTCGAGGTCGGTTCGATGGCCGATCTGCCGCGCCTGGTCGGGGAGGTGGATTACGTGGTCAACCTGCTGCCGAATACCCCGCAGACCCACGACATCTACAACGCGGCGCTGTTCCGGCAGTTCAAGCCGACGGGGCTGTTCATCAACGCCGGACGCGGTGTGGCGGTGGTCGATGCGGACCTGGTGGAGGCCTTGAAGGAAGGGCATCTGGCCGGCGCGGTGATCGACGTCTGCCGCCAGGAGCCGTTGCCGCAGCGGCATCCGTTCTGGACTGCCTGGGGCCTGCTGCTGACCGGGCACAGCTCGGCGCCGACCTCGCCGCCGATGATGGTGCAGCTGTTCCTGGAGAACCTGAAGGCCTATGAGGCCGGTGAGCCGCTGCGCGGAGAAGTGGACTTCGCCCGGGGCTACTGATGCCCGATGGACGATAGGCGCTGCGGGGGCTGACCTGCCCGCGACAGCGGCGTGTGTCAGTCACCGCTGGGTGTCCGGCGGAGCGCAATCGCGAGCAGGCTCGCTCCTGCATGGGATCTGCGTCGTGCACCTGTCCCTGTGGGAGCCAGCCTGCTGGCGATGGCGTCAGTGAGGCAACAAAGGCCTCAGAGGGTGAAGTCACCCTCGGCAGCCAGCTCGCTCAGCGGACGACGCGGGCTCGGCACTTCGCGGGCCTGCAGGTACTCGGCCAGGGTGGCCTTGTCGCCCAGCTTGCCGACGGCAACGGCCGCGTGCAGCGCGTAGCCTTCCGGGATGTTCAGCTCCTTGCGGGTCAGCTCCTGGTCGAAGCCGGCCATGCCGTGGGTGTGCCAGCCGCTCAGGCTCGCTTGCAGCGCCAGGTGGCCCCAGGCCGAACCGGTGTCGAAGGTGTGCCACAGCGCCGGGGTCTCTTCGGCGGCGCCCGGTGCGGTGAAGGTGGTCTTGGAGATCACGATCACCAGGGCCGAGGCGTGCTGTGCCCAGGCACGGTTGAATTCGTTGAGCAGGCCCAGGTAACGCTCCCAGTTCGGCGTGTCGCGACGGGCGTAGAGAAAGCGCCATGGCTGCGAGTTGTAGGCCGACGGCGCCCAGCGTGCGGCTTCGAAGAAGCTCAGCAGGGTTTCCTCCGGGATCGCTTCGCCGGTGAAGGCGCGGGGCGACCAGCGGTCGGTGAACTGCGGGTGAATGGCGTAATCGGCAACGCGAGGGTTGGCACTCATCAAGAGATTCCTTGCTACGTTTGAGTAAGAGAGTCGAACCGGAACCTGGCGGGGTCAGGCGGACTGACCGATGGGGTTCCGTTGAGCCGTGCGGTTCGCCGGACGGCAACGCGGTCGAGCGTTGATGGCACCCGGGCGGGGCTTGTTGCGACAGGCAAAGCTACTTGGCCCCGGGAAAACTGACAAGCCCGGCGCAACCGGCAGTCGCCGACGCTTGGTCCGCCGGGCCTTGGGCACTAGACTGGCGGCCTTTTCACCACCTGATGTTGATGCTTGAGCCATGGCCGCCAAAGTCGAACCGTTCTGGATACGCAAAACCCTCGATCAGCTCGATCCGCAGGAATGGGAATCGCTGTGCGACGGCTGTGGGCTGTGCTGTCTGCAGAAGCTTGAGGACGAAGAGGACAACAGCGTCTATTACACGCGCATCGCCTGCAAGCTGCTGGACCTCAAGACCTGCCAGTGCAGCGACTACCCCAACCGCCGCGAATTCGTGCCGGACTGCATCCAGCTCACGCCGGGCAAGGCCGACGAGTTCAAGTGGCTGCCGCCGACCTGCGGCTACCGCCTGGTCAGCGAAGGCAAGGACCTGCCGTTGTGGCACCACCTGGTGTGCGGCGACCGTGACGCGGTGCACCACGAACGCATTTCCCAGTCCGGGCGCATGCTCGCCGAAGGCAGCGTGCCGGAAGAGGACTGGGAAGATCACCTGATTTTCCGCGCCGGATAAACCTTCACAGACTCACAAGGGAGTGGGCATGGCTTCGGGATTGCGTCGGGTGCTGGCCGCAGGCCTGCTGGTGTTGAGCGCGCCGGTGTGGGCGGCGAACAAGGTCGATCTGGATTACCGCGTGCGCCTGTTGCCGCAGAGCGATCAGGCCGAAGTGCGCTTGACCCTCGCCAAGGGCGAAGCGGTGCGCCGCCTGGATTTCGACCTGGGCGACGGCAGCCGCTACAGCGATTTCAAGGCCGACGGCCAATGGCAGCTGAGCCCGGGCAAGCAGGCCCGCGGCGTATGGCGTCCGGCGGCGGACAGCGCCAGCCTGACCTACCGCGTGCGCATCAGCCACGGTCGCAAGAGCGGCAGCTTCGACACCCGCATGACCCCGGCCTGGGCGCTGCTGCGCGGCGATGAGCTGGTGCCGCCGGCCCGGCTCGACCAGCAGGACGGCACCGAGCTGGTCGCGCGTCTGCAGTTCGACTTGCCCGAGGGCTGGAACAGCATCGAAACCGCCTGGCCGCGCATCGGCCGGAACAAATTCCGCATCGACAACCCGTCGCGCCTGTTCGACCGTCCTACCGGCTGGATGCTCGCCGGTCACCTGGGCAGCCGCCGCGCACGGCTGGGGGAAACCGAAGTCACCGTGGCCTCGCCCAAGGGCCAGGGCATGCGGCGCATGGATGTGCTGACGCTGCTGACGTTCGTCTGGCCGCAGGTGCAGGCGCTGTATCCCCAGCATCCCGGCAAGCTGCTGATCGTCGGGGCCAACGACCCGATGTGGCGCGGCGGCCTGGGCGCCCATGGTTCCGTTTACCTGAACACCCGTTTGCCGCTGGTCAGCGAAAGCGGCGCCAGCGCCCTGCTGCGCGAGTTGACCCAAGTGCTGGGCCGGATCAACGACGGGCAGCGCAACGACTGGATCAGCGAAGGCTTGGCCGAGTACTACGCCGTTGAACTGCTGCGCCGCGCCGGCGGCATGAGCGACGACCGGTATCAGGCCTGGCAGGCGAAGCTGACCACGGACAGCCATGGCGTCACCACGTTGCGCGGCGTCCAGGCCAGTCCGGCGCAGGTGGCCAAGGCCGTGCTGCTGTTGCAGGAACTGGACCGCGAGATCCGCCTCAAGACCCGCAACAAGCGTTCGCTGGACGATGTGCTGCGCGGGGCGATGCAGTCGGGGCGAGTGGATGCCCCGGCGTTCGTGCAACTGGCCGAGGGCGTGATCGGCGAGTCGTCCAGGGTGCTCGACAGCGCATTGCTCAAGTAGCGCCGCTATCGCCAGCAGGCTGGTTCCCAGCCTTTCCCCTGTGGGAGCCAGCCTGCTGGCGACAGGGCCCTTCAGCTCAACCCAGATCCAGGGTCAGACCCCGGCCTTCGGGGACTTGACCGACTCGTTGCCGGTCACCGTCGCCGTGCGGGTCGCGGCCTCGGCGTTGGCCTTCAAGGTGCGCAACTCTTCGCCGGCCCGCTCGATCTTGGCCCGCACGTTGTTCATGTCCTGACGGCTCTTTTCCAGCAGGCTCTTCACGGAGCTGTGCCCTGTGAGGCCGCGGGCCATGGCCACGCCGCCGATGGCCACCTGGATCAGGCCGAACACGCCGCCCCGGCGCAGGCCCTTGCCGACCATCAGCACACCGCCGGCCAGCGAGCCGATGCGTTCCCAGCCCTGCACGTTCTGGTCGGAACGGCTCTGAAAAGGGGTGGATTCGATGCGTTCGACGCGTTTGAGTTCGCTCATGATCTGTCTCCGGGCAATGAGTGGGGATACTCAAGCTGACTGCGCAGGCCGTCGGCTTGTTCCATCGCAATGGCGACGCTTCAGCGGAATTTCGGCCCGGAGCGGGTGTTCAGGCCCTTGGCCATGCGGTCGTAGAGCACGACGTTGACCGTGGCGGCCAGGTTCATGCAGCCGGTGGTGGGGATGTACACCACGTCTTCGCACCAGTCGCGGATCTCCTTGTCCAGCGAGCCGTCCTCGGGGCCGAAGATGTACAGGGCGCGGTCCGGGTGGGTGTACTCCGGCAGGGCGCGGGCACCGTCCACCAGCTCCACGGCGACCGGCACGCAGCCCAGGGGCAGGATCTTCTTCAGGTCGTCGATGCCGATCAGCGGGATGTCGTAGTGCACGCGCTTGGTGTCGGTGACGAAATCGGCGGCGCGCTCATAGCGCTTGCCGGTGTAGAACACCGACGCCACGCCGTAGCAGCCGGCGGCGCGCATCACCGAGCCGACGTTCTCCGGTGATTTGGGGTTGAACAAACCAATGCAGCTGTACCGTTTGTCTGCCACGAGCGGGGTGCCTTCGGAAAAAAGAGGGCGATTATACGGGGATTGGGGAGGAGGGGGGCAGGTTCGGGATCTGCGGCGACTGTCCCGGCCCTATCGTCAAATCGCCGTCCGGGGTAGGCCCGCTCCCACAGGGGGCGGTAGTGCACATGACACTGTGGGAGCAACTGTCTTGCTTCTGTCCTACGGCGCCTTGAATGACGCCTTCGCTGGCAAGTCGAGTCGTCGCACCGCAGCTCCCACAGGGATCTTGGTGGATGCAAAAATTGTGACCACTGCAAAACCCTGTGGGAGCGGGCTTGCCCCGGGCGGCGATCCGACGATGAGGCCCGGATGGCCGACAAAGAACCTCAGTCGTCCTTCTTCATCATCCCGGCCAACGCGGCAAACGGGTTGTGGGTGGCCTTGGCGATCTTCGGCGTGCTCAGCGAGCCTTCGCCGAAGTACTGCTGGTCGGTGTAGCGCGAATGTTCGTTGTCGTGGCAGTACAGGCACAGCAGCTCCCAGTTGGAGCCGTCCTGCGGGTTGTTGTCGTGGTTGTGGTCGCGGTGGTGCACGGTCAGTTCGCTCAGGCGCTTGCCGGAGAACTCCCGGGCGCAGCGCCCGCAGACGTGCGGGTACATTTTCAGGGCCTTGTCGCGGTAGCCCATTTCCTTGTCGCGCTGGTTGTCGGCGAGGATGCGGTCCAGTTTCGAGGTGTTGGTCGGGGTCGACGAACTCATGGGTTCACCTTGGTAAAAGACTAATGACGGTTACGGCAGAGTTTAGCCCAGGGCCCGCAGGATCCTGCAAGAAAGGACAGGCAGTCGGATCCGGTTGGGAGTAGCCTGTGCACAGACTCAGGCCAATACGGAGCCCTGAATGAAGCGCACCATTCTAGCGGTCATTGCGATGGCCGCAATCTCGATCCCGCAGGTCCGGGCCCAGCAGTCGGTTCCGGTGGCGCCGGCCGGCCAGCCCGGCTCGCCCGGCACCGCGACGCCGACCCCGTACCCGCAGATCAGCCCTGTGCCGATCCCCAAGACCGGATCCGGCAGCGGCGGCCCGCCGCTGGTGCCGATCGAAATGCCCAGCCCGCCGGCCAAGGACCAGCCGGTGCCGGGAATCGAACCTGCGGTCAAGAGCAAATCCCCCGGCGGCTAGATCTGCTGCGCCGCCAACTGGCCGTCGGCCATGCGCAGGCGCTTGGAGAGCGAGACGGCGAGGGCGCGGATGATCTTGGCGGCGATCTTCGGCGCGTCGTTGAGCATCTTTTCCAGGGAGTCCTTGCCCAGGTTGAGCAACTGGCAGTCGCTCGCCGCCACGCAGGTGGCCGAGCGGCGTTCGCCGTCGAGCACGGCCATCTCGCCGAACGCACGGCCGCTGCGCAGGGTGGCCATGGTCACGGTCTGGCCGTCGCCGTTGGTCTTCTGCACCGCTACCTGGCCGCTGTGGATGATGCACATGAAGCTGCCGGCATCGCCTTCGCGAAAGATCGCCTGGCCCTCGGCCACGGTGCTGATGCTGAAGTAACCCGAGGCGGCGGCGAAGTCCGCCGGCAGCAGTTGGTCGAACAGGCCGCAGTCCATCAGCCAGTCGCGGATTTCGTTGTTGAGCAGAGTCGGTTCTGACATGTCGTCGCGGTCTTTTTTGTTTTCACGGTTTCCAGGCTTCACACAGATTCCCTGCGGGGCGAATAGGCTCGCTCCCACAGGGCTGTACGAACTATCGGCCTGCGGTGTCGGGAGTTAAGACCCGACTGACCGGCGGAGTTCCTCAGGCGATCCCCAGAACCTTGAAGACAAATGCATATTCGAGCGCTGCGTCACGCAATCCCTGATAGCGCCCGCTCATGCCGCCATGGCCGGCGCCCAGTTCGGTCTTGAGCAGCAGCGGGTTGTCGTCGGTCTTGGTGGCGCGCAGCTTGGCCACCCATTTGGCCGCTTCCCAGTACTGCACACGGCTGTCGTTGTAGCCGGCGATCACCAGCGTGGCGGGGTAGGCCTGGGCGGTGACGTTCTCGTACGGCGCGTAGGCCTTGATCCGCGTGTACACGTCCGGCTCCCCGGGGTTGCCCCACTCGTCATATTCGGTGACGGTCAGCGGCAGCTCGGGATCGAGCATGGTGTTGAGCACGTCGACGAACGGCACTTCGGCGATCGCCGCGCCGAACAGGTCAGGGCGTTGGTTGAGCACCGCGCCGATCAGCAAGCCGCCGGCGCTGCCGCCGCTGATCGCCAGTTGCGGCGAGGTGGTGAAACCCTCGGCGATCAGGTGCTCGGCGCAGGCGATGAAGTCGCTGAAGGTGTTGTGCTTGTGTTCCTGCTTGCCGGCGCGGTACCAGGCCTCGCCCAGTTCGCCGCCGCCGCGCACGTGGGCGATGGCGAAGGCCATGCCGCGTTCAAGCAGGCTCAGGCGGGCGTGGGAGAACCACGGGTCGAGGCTCGAACCGTAAGCGCCGTAGCCGTACAGGTACAGCGGCACCGGCCGGCCGAGCATTTCCCGTTTGACCACCAGGCTGATCGGCACCAGGGTGCCGTCCGGCGCCGTGGCCCACAAGCGCTGGCTGACGTAGGCGTCGGCATCGAATGGGCCGAGCACCGGGGTCTGCTTGAGCACGGCCTGTTCACCGCTGGCCAGGATCAGCTGACGCACCTGGGCCGGCCGGTTGAGGGCCTCGTAGCGCAGGCGGATGCGGTCGCTGTCGAACTCCAGGCTGTTCTGCACGTAGAGGCTGTAGGCCGCGTCCGGCAACTGCACGCGGTAGGGCGCCAGGCCCTGGGGGCGGACTTCGATGACCGGCAGGCCGCCTTCGCGCAGGCTCAGGGTCAGGGCGCCGACGTTCAGGCTCAGGCCGTCGAGCATCACCGTGTCGCTGTGGGGAATCAGGTTCTGCCAATCGGCCTCGGTCGGGGCGTGGCCGGTGTCGGGGGCGTGATACAGCGCGAAGTTGATGCCGTCGCGGTTGGTGCGGATGAACCATGTCCACTGGCCGTCGAGCTTGCCGTGATCGACGTCGTATTCGTGATCCTCGACCCGTGGCGCCAGGCAAGTGAAGGCCTCCTGCGGCCGGTTGGCGTCCAGCGCCCAGACTTCGCTGGTGGTCTTGCTGCCCAACGACAGCAGCAATTGCTGTTCGGAACTCGAACGGTAGCAATGCAGGAAGAAGCGCCCGTCCGGCTCGTGGAACACCTCTTCGGCGGCGGTGCCGTCCAGCCGGTAGCGCATTAGCATGTGCGGGCGGTGGGTGTCGTCGAGCACGCCGAAGAACAGGGTCAGGCTGTCGTTGGCCCAGGTCATGCTGCCGTCGCAGTCCTCGAACGCCAGTTCGCTGACCTTGCCGTTGGACAGCTCCTTGACGAACAGGGTGTAGATCTCATCCCCCGAGGCATCGACGCTGTAGGCCAGGCGCTGATGGTCCGGGCTGACGCTGAACGCGCCGAGGGAGAAGAACCCGCCGTTGGCCAGGGCGTTGGGGTCGAGCAGCAGCTGCTCGCGGCTTTCGTCCAGGGTCAGGCTGCCGTCGGTCGGCCGCGGGCAGCGGTAGTGGCGGGCGTATTCGTCGCCGGCGGTGGTGCGGGTGTAGTACAGGTACGGGCCCCAAGGGGAGGGCAGCGACAGGTCGGTTTCCAGGATGCGGCCCTTGATCTCCTCGAACAGGGATTCGCGCAGGCCTTCCTGATCGGCGGTCTGCGCCTGCTGGTAGGCGTTTTCGGCCTTGAGGTAGTCGAGCACCGCGTCGGTGTCGCGCTCCTGCAGCCAGGCGTACGGGTCGGCTCCGGGGGCTCTGCGGGCGATCGGGGCGCTGAGGGCGTTGACGGATGCGGGCATGGAGGGCTCCAGGACAAGATTCGGAAAGAGGGTGTTCGCAGGCCGGGACGGCATGGCCGATCCTGTGGGGCCAGCCAGACAGCATCGACGCCGAATGCGCCGGCCTCGTCGCCGGCAGGCCGGCTCCCGCAGGCTGCATGTCTTTTGGGGCAAGCCGGCCGTGCGAAAAGCCGTTACTATAAGCGCCTCTTTGCCTGCCTTGCCATGGACACCATGACCGAGAACGACTATCTGATCGCCTGGGGCCTCTACGCCTTCGCCGCCTTGGGCTGCCTGCTGGTGTGGATGCGCATGACCCGCTGGATGTGGCGCTGGCTGCGCGAGCCGCTGCGGCTGCTGGTGGCGGTGCTGCTGTTCGCGCCGACCATCATCGACCCGGTGAAGGAAAAATACGCCCCGGCGGTGGCCATCACGGCGCTGGATCTGCTGTTCAAGGTCGGCAACAACGCCTTTCGCGCGATCTCCGAGCTGCTGATGTACGCCATGATCGCCTTCGGCATCTACCTGATCTTCGTGCTGATCCGCTTCCCGATCGAACGGGCCTCAAACGCGCGCAAGGAACAGGCCGAAGCCGCCCGTGCCGCGGCCCGCGCCGAAGACGAGCGGGACGCCGGCCAAGCCTTCGGCGGCGCCGGCGACGACCGCTACGGCCGTCCGCCGTTGCCGGGCAACCCGCAGCGCATGCGGGTCGAGCCGCGTCTGTAGCCACGGGAACCTGCACATGTGTGAACTATTGGGCATGAGCGCCAACGTGCCGACCGACATCGTGTTCAGCTTCACCGGGCTGATGCAGCGCGGCGGCCGCACCGGCCCGCACCGCGACGGCTGGGGCATCGCGTTCTACGAAGGGCGCGGGCTGCGGCTGTTCCAGGATCCGGCGGCCAGCTGCGAATCGGAAGTCGCCAACCTGGTGCAGCGCTACCCGATCAAGAGCGAAGTGGTCATCGGCCACATCCGCCAGGCCAACGTCGGCAAGGTCTGCCTGTCCAACACCCACCCGTTCGTCCGCGAGCTGTGGGGGCGCAACTGGTGCTTCGCGCACAACGGCCAGTTGGCGGACTTTGCGCCGGCGCAGAGCTTCTACCGCCCGGTCGGCGACACCGACAGCGAGGCGGCGTTCTGCGACCTGCTCAACCGCGTGCGTGCCGCGTTCCCGGAACCGGTCGACATCGAAGTGCTGCTGCCGGACCTGGTGGCCGCCTGCGCCGAGTACCGCGGCAAAGGCGTGTTCAACTGCCTGCTCAGCGACGGCGACTGGCTGTTCTGCTATTGCTCGACCAAACTGGCGCAGATCACCCGGCGCGCGCCGTTCGGCCCGGCGCGGCTGAAGGACGTCGACGTGATCGTCGATTTCCAGGCCGAAACCACGCCCAACGACGTGGTCACGGTGATCGCCACCGAACCCTTGACCGAAAACGAAACCTGGACCCGCTACGAACCGGGCCAGTGGAGCCTGTGGCGGCGCGGTGAATGCGTCAGCCAGGGCAAGACCGAATAAGGATCCTGCGATGTTGCTCAGTTATCTGCGGCTGGTGTTGTTTGCGGCGGGCCTGTTGGTCGGTGTCCAGGTGCCGGGGTTCATCAACGACTACGCCAAACGGGTCGAGGCCCACCTGATCGAGGCGCAGACCGGCCTGCGCGGCTTCCAGGGCACCGCCGAGCAGTTCTTCAAGGGTGACCTGCAGGCGCTGGTCGCCCACTACCGCGCCAGCGAAGACCCGGTGTTCCGCAGCGACGCCGACAGCCTGAGCACCTTGCTCAACCGCCAGCTCGCGCTGGACAAGCAGTACCAGGCGATGCAGGGGCCGTGGTACATCCGCTTCCTGCAAGTGGTGCTGGCCGCCGATCCGGACATCCGCAAGGAAACCTGGAACGGCTACAGCTACCAGATCCTGCTGACCCCGGAGGCGATGGTATGGGGCATGGGCGGGGCGATGCTGCTGTCGTTCGGCCTGGAATGCCTGTTCCGCCTGATCGACTGGGTGGTGCTGGGCGGCAAGCGCCTGCGCCAGAGCCGGCCGATCGAGGAACGCGACCTGCGCGGCCTCTGACCTGACTGCCCCACGCCCAGCGTGGGGCAGTCATTTCGACAGGACGATGTAACCCTCGCCCACCTTGCGCGCATACGCCTCCAGCACCTGCTGGCACAGGGTCACGATGTCCTCGACCCATTCCACCCCGATCCGCCACGACACCACCACCTGCAGGTCCTGCGGCCGCTGCGCGATGTCGAGCAGGGTCAGTTCTCCCCGCGCCAGTTCCTCGGCCACCAGCACCGGCGGCAGGGCGCCGATGCCGAAGCCGTCGCGCAGCAGGCGGGTGATCGCCGACACCGAGTTCACGCAGTTCAGCCGTGGCGCCGGCACGCCCTCGGCCTGCATCAGCGCGAGGATGTCCTGGTGGGGGCGGGAGTTCTTCGAGTAGGTGATGATCCGCTCCTGCGCCAGGTCCGCCAGGCCCGTGTAGTCGCGGTTGTAGATCGATTGGCTGGCGACGATCCAGCCGACCGGATGGCTGGCCAGCGCGAGGCTGCGCACGCTTTCCTGGCGCACCAGGTCGGTCTGCAGGATCAGGTCGAGAAAACCCTTTTGCAGCTGATCGCAGAGGTTCAGCGACGTATCCGCCACCAGCTCGATTTCCACCCGGGGGTACAGGTCGGTCATCTGCGCCACCAACGGGCTGAGCCAGGTGTGGATCACCGTGTCCATCACGCCGATGCGCACCCGGCCGACCTTGCTGGAGCGGGTTTCGATCGACTGCTTCAGCGCCTGCATCGTGTCGAGCATCCGCTCGGCGTATTCCAGCACCTTCAGGCCTTCGGGCGTCAGGCTGACGCCCCGGGAGTCGCGCACGAACAGTTTCACCCCGAGTTCGCCTTCGAGCACCGCGATGCGGCTGGAAATCGAGGCCTGGGTGGTGAACAGCTTGTCGGCGGTCAGGCGAAAGCTCTTCAGGCGGGCGACCCAGACAAAGGTCTCGAGAAACTTCAGGTTCATGGGATCAAATTTTTCTTATGGCTAGGGCGGGTTTTTATTCGTTGGACGCAGCAGGGCGGCGCGCCCAAGAATCGGCGCATGCGGTTCCCACGATAGGCGTCGTCGGGACTACGAACAAGACCAATAAAAGCCTGCGGAGACTTGCCATGAGTGCGCCCGACACCCTCGACCACCCCAAGACGGCGGCCCGCCCCGGCCCCTTCGACTGGTACCGCAACATCAACAAGCAAGAGCGCCGCACCTTCTGGAGCTGCAAGATCGGCTACGGCCTCGACGGCATGGACACCCAGATGCTCAGCTTCGTGGTGCCGACCCTGATCGCGATGTGGGGCATCACCACGGGCCAGGCCGGGCTGATCCACACCAGTACCCTGATCGCGTCGGCCATCGGCGGCTGGGTGGCGGGGATTCTCTCCGACCGCATCGGCCGCGTGCGCACCCTCCAGCTGACGGTGCTGTGGTTCGCGTTCTTCACCTTCCTCTGCGGCTTCGCCCAGAACTACGAGCAACTGCTGATCGCCCGCACCTTGATGGGCTTCGGCTTCGGCGGCGAATGGACCGCCGGCGCCGTGCTGATCGGCGAGGTGATCCGCGCCAAGGACCGCGGCAAGGCGGTGGGCATGGTGCAGTCGGGCTGGGCCTTGGGCTGGGGGCTGACCGCGATCCTGTATGCGCTGCTGTACTCGGTGCTGCCGGCCGAAGACGCCTGGCGGGCGCTGTTCATCCTCGGCATCGTGCCGGCGGTGTTCGTGGTGTTCGTCCGCCGTCTGGTGAAGGACCCGGAGATCTACCGCGAAGCCAAGGCCGCGCAAACCCCGCAGAACCCGTCCAGGTTCTATGAGATCTTCGCACCCGGCATGCTCTTCACCACGCTGCGCGCCTCGCTGCTGACCACCGGTGCGCTCGGCGGCTACTACGCGATCACCTCTTGGCTGCCGACCTTCCTGAAGAACGAGCGCGGCCTGAGCGTGCTCGGCACCGGCGGATACCTGGCGATGGTGATCGTCGGTTCCTATGCCGGCTATGTGATCAGCGCCTATCTGACCGACCTGCTGGGGCGCAAGAAGAACTTCATCCTGTTTGCGGTGGGTTCGTTCACCATCGTGCTGCTCTACACGCAGATGCCGGTCAGCAATGGCGTGATGCTGTGGCTGGGCTTTCCGTTGGGCTTCTTCGCCTCGGGGATCTTCAGCGGCATGGGCGCATTCCTCACCGAGCTGTTCCCGACCCGCATCCGCGGCTCCGGCCAGGGCTTCTGCTACAACGTCGGCCGGGCGCTGGCGGCGCTGTTTCCTTTGCTGATCGGCCTGCTCAGCCAGAAGGTGCCGCTGAGCCTGGGCATCGGCGCCTTCGCGGCGGTGTCCTATGGCGTGGTGATTCTCGCGGCGCTGAGCCTGCCGGAAACCCGCGGCAAGCAACTGGACGCACAGTAACTGATAACCTGCGGGGCGCTGCCTGACGGCAAGCGTCCCACGGCAGAAAAAGATCAAAGCTACAGGAGTGTTCACCGTGAACCGCCTGCTATTGAATTGCGACATCGGCGAGAGTTTCGGCAGCTGGACCATGGGGCTGGACGCCGAAGTGATGCCCTTCATCGACTGCGCCAACATCGCCTGCGGTTTCCACGCCGGCGATCCGGGCATCATGCGCAAGACCGTGAGCCTGGCCCTGTGCCACGGGGTGAAGGTCGGCGCGCACCCGGCCTATCAGGACCTGGTGGGGTTCGGCCGGCGTTCCATGGCCTACAGCGCCCAGGAACTGCAAGACATCCTGCATTACCAGATCGGCGCCCTCGACGGCATCTGCCGCGCCCAGGGCGGGCGGGTGAGCTACGTCAAACCCCATGGCGCGATGTACAACGACATGATGGCCAACCCGGCCCAGCTGCGGGCGGTGATCCAGGCCGTGGCGGCGTACGACCGTGCGCTGCCGCTGATGCTGATGGCCACCCGTGACAACTCGGCGGCGCAGCAGTTGGGTGACGAGTACGGCGTGACGCTCTGGTTCGAAGCCTTCGCCGACCGCGCCTACGACAACGCCGGGCGGCTGGTGTCGCGCCAGTTGCCCGGCGCGGTGCATCACGATCCTGAAACGGTGGTGCGGCAGGCGCTGACCATCGCCCGCGGCGAGTCCCTCGTCGCCAGCGACGGCTCGGATCTGCTCCTGCACGCCGACACCCTGTGCGTGCACGGCGACAACGCCGCTTCCGTGGCCGCCGTGCAGCGCATCCGCCAGGCCTTGGACGAGCAGGGCGCGTCATGAACCCACGGGTGGAAGTGGTGGCGCTGGATTGCCTGATGGTGCGCCTGTTCGATGAGATCGCCGAGGCCAACATGCCGTGGATGCTGGCCGCCGGCGAGCGGTTGCGCGCAGTGTTCGGTGATTGCCTGATTGATCTGGTGCCGTCCTACACGACGCTGATGGTGCATTACGACCTGACGGCCCTGAACCCGGCCCAGGCGCGGGAGCGGATCGCCGAAGCCCTGACCGGGCTGTCGCCGAACACGGGTTCCGCGGGCCGCTGCCATGTGCTGCCGGTCTGGTACGACCTGAGCGTCGGGCCGGAGCTGAGCTTGCTGTCCCGGCGCAGCGGGTTGACGGTGCAGGAGGTGATCCGCCGCCACAGCGCACGGGAATATCAGGTGTTCGCCCTCGGTTTCGCCCCGGGCTTCGCCTTCATGGGGCTGGTGGAAGAGGCGCTGGCGGCGCCGCGGCTGGACACCCCGCGCAAGAAGGTCGCCGCCGGCAGCGTCGGTATCGCCGAGCGCCAGACCGCAGCGTATCCGGCGGTGTCCCCCGGCGGCTGGAACCTGATCGGCCGTACCCCGGCCAGGCTGTTCGACCGCGACCGAGACGGCTACAGCCTGATGCAGCCCGGCGACACCGTGCGGTTCGAGGCGGTGAGCCATGCCGAGTTCATCCGCCTCGGCGGTGACGACACGCCACTGGAGGCCCTGGCATGAGCCGATTGTTGATCGAAGCAAGCACACCGCTGTGCCAGTTGCAGGATGCGGGGCGGTTCGGCGTGCGCCATCTGGGCGTGACCCAGGGCGGCGCGGCGGACTGGCGCTCGATGGCCTGGGCCAACTGGCTGCTGGGCAACGGGCTTGACCGGCCGGTGATCGAGATCACCCTCGGCGGCTTTGCCGTGGTGGCGCAGCATGACTGCGTGCTGGCGCTGGCCGGGGCCGACCTCGGCGCCCGTATCGACGGCGAGCCGCTGCTGCCTTGGCGCAGCTTCACCTTGCGTCGGGGGCAGACGCTGCAGTTCACCCAGCCGCTGAGCGGCGCCCGCGCCTATCTGGCGGCGCCCGGCGGTTTTGCGGCGGCGCAGGTGCTGGGCAGTTGCTCGACGGTGGTGCGCGAAGAATTGGGCGGCCTGGAGGGCCGGGGATTGCCGTTGGCCAAAGGCGCGCTGCTGGACTGTGACGATGCGACTTTGCCGGTGCGTGAAGTGCCGCTTGAACATCGGCCGGACCTGGCCCTGAAGGCGCCGCTGGACCTGGTGCTGGGCGCGCAGATCGGCGAATTCAGCGGGCAGAGCCTGTTCGATGCGTTCAACCGTGCCTGGACGATCGACAGCCGGGCCGACCGCATGGGCATCCGCCTGCTGGGCATGCCGTTGCAGTACCAGGGCCGGCCGATGATTTCCGAAGGCATTCCCTTGGGCGCGGTGCAGGTGCCGCCGGACGGCCAGCCGATCGTGCTGCTCAATGACCGGCAGACCATCGGCGGTTACCCGCGCCTGGGCGCGTTGACGCCGTTGGCGCTGGCGCGCCTGGCGCAATGCTTGCCGGGGGCGCAGGTGCGGTTGCGGCCGGTGGTGCAGGACACCGCGCACCGTGAGCAGGTCGAGTATCTGCGGCGCTTCGTCGAACGCTGAGGGCTTTGTCGGCAGGTGCCGTTGGCGGGCAACTGTCGCGGCGTCATCACCGACGCCATCGCCAGCAGGCTGGCTCCCACAGGTTTCGTGGCGTACGCAAGGTTCGTGAACGGCCGGAACCTGTGTGGGAGCCAGCCTGCTGGCGATGGCGCCCGTCCGGGCGACGAAGTCATTTGGACAGGAAGCGCATCCCTTCTTCCAACCCGCGCAACGTCAGCGGATACATCTGATCCTCGATCAGGTCGCGCACGATGTTGGTCGAGGAGGTGTAGCCCCAGGTGTCTTTTGGATAAGGGTTGATCCAGATGAGCTTCTTGTACTTCTCCATGAAGCGCTGCATCCACACGTAGCCCGGCTCCTCGTTCCAGTGCTCGACGCTGCCGCCGGCCTGGGTGATCTCGTAGGGCGCCATGGCGGCGTCGCCGATGAAGATCACCTTGTAGTCGGCGCCGTACTTGTGCAGCAGGTCCATGGTCGAAGTGCGCTCGGAGGTGCGGCGCATGTTGTTCTTCCACACCGACTCATAGATGAAGTTGTGGAAGTAGAAGTACTCCAGGTGCTTGAACTCGGTCTTGCAGGCCGAGAACAGTTCCTCGCAGATCTTCACATGGGCGTCCATCGAGCCGCCGATGTCGAACAGCAGCAACAGCTTGACCGTGTTGCGCCGCTCCGGACGCATCTGGATGTTCAGCAGGCCGGCGTCGCGGGCGGTGTGGTCGATGGTGCCGTCGATGTCCAGCTCTTCCGCCGCGCCCTGGCGGGCGAACTTGCGCAGGCGGCGCAGGGCGACCTTGATGTTGCGGGTGCCCAGCTCCACGGAGTCGTCAAGGTTCTTGTACTCGCGCTGATCCCAGACCTTCACGGCCTTGCCCTGGCGCTTGCCGGCGTCGCCGACCCGGATGCCCTCGGGGTTGAAGCCGCCGGAGCCGAACGGGCTGGTGCCGCCGGTGCCGATCCACTTGTTGCCGCCGGCGTGGCGTTCCTTCTGTTCTTCCAGGCGTTTCTTGAACTCTTCGATCAGCTTGTCCAGGCCCCCGAGGGACTGGATCTGCGCGCGCTCCTCGTCGGTCAGCGAGCGTTCGAATTCCTTGCGCAGCCAGTCTTCGGGAATCAGCGCCTGGAGGTGGTCGTCGAGCTTCTCCAGGCCGTTGAAGTAGGCGCCGAACGCGCGGTCGAACTTGTCGAAATGGCGCTCGTCCTTCACCAGGATCGCCCGGGACAGGAAGTAGAACTCGTCCATGTCGGCGAAGGTCACGCGCTGCTTCAGCGCGTTGATCAGGTCCAGCAGCTCGCGCACCGACACCGGCACCTTGGCTGCGCGCATTTCGTTGAACAGGTTGAGCAGCATGGCGTCAGCCTCTTAGCGGGTGCCGCGACGGCTCATGAAGGCCAGTCGCTCAAGCAGTTGCACGTCCTGCTCGTTCTTGACCAGGGCGCCGGCCAGCGGCGGGATGGCCTTGGTCGGATCGCGCTCGCGCAGCACCGCTTCGCCGATGTTGTCGGCCATCAGCAGCTTGAGCCAGTCCACCAGTTCGGAGGTCGAGGGCTTCTTCTTCAGGCCCGGCACTTTGCGCACGTCGAAGAACACGTCCAGCGCTTCGCTGACCAGGTCCTTCTTGATGTCCGGGTAGTGCACGTCGACGATCTTCTGCAGGGTGGTGCGGTCGGGGAAGGCGATGTAGTGGAAGAAGCAGCGGCGCAGGAAGGCGTCCGGCAGCTCTTTCTCGTTGTTGGAGGTAATGATGATGATCGGGCGCTTCTTGGCCTTGATGGTCTCGTCGATCTCGTAGACGTAGAACTCCATCTTGTCGAGTTCCTGCAACAGGTCGTTGGGGAACTCGATGTCGGCCTTGTCGATCTCGTCGATCAGCAGGATCACCCGCTCCTCGGACTCGAAGGCTTCCCACAGCTTGCCCTTCTTCAGGTAGTTGCGCACGTCGTGCACCTTGTCCACGCCCAACTGCGAGTCGCGCAGGCGGCTGACCGCGTCGTACTCGTACAGGCCCTGGTGGGCCTTGGTGGTGGACTTGATGTGCCAGGTGATCAGCTTGGCGCCGAACGACTCGGCCAGTTGCTCGGCGAGCATGGTCTTGCCGGTGCCCGGTTCGCCCTTGACCAGCAGCGGCCGCTCCAGGGTGATGGCGGCGTTGACCGCCAGCTTCAGGTCATCGGTGGCGACGTAGGCCTGGGTGCCTTCGAACTTCATCTGCTAATCCTCGAACGGTGACGCCGGCCTGAACGGGCAGGGCGGGGACAAAAAAACGGATGGCCCGACTATAACGCGCAGCCCCGCCGACTGTGAACGCAGACGGCGTATTCAGTCTCTGAATGGGGCGTCACATGTTGACTCGGTTTCGGCCGATGGATGGCATCGGCGACGGTTGCTTGGCCGGTCTGCCTTTGTGGCGAGGGAGCTTGCTCCCGCTGGACTGCGCAGCGGCCCCGTCAGTCGCCCGCATCGGGTTTCGGCCGTTCATACCGGGCATTGAACGCCTGGATGAAGCCGTTGCGCAGGATCTGCAGAAACGCCTCGAACGCACTGATGTCCTGGCGGTGGACGCTGCCGTTGAGTTCGACGCGGGTGGCGAACTGGTTCTTGCCCTGGTTTTTCAGCACGGTTTCGGTGCCGCCGACCAGCGCTTCCCAGATCGAGCGGAACAGGCCCTTGTTCTTGTCTTCCACGTCCTGCTGCCAATTGAACACGTCGACATCGCGCAGCAGCGGCTTGATGTAGCCGCTGAGCCGGGCCTTCTCGGCCCGGGCCTCGATCACCACGTCGCCGTGGCCGGCGTTGAAGTCGAACTTGCCGTAGGCCGAGGCGAAGTCGTTCAGGCGCCTGAGTTCGATGTCCCGGGCGCGAAGGCGGAACTCGAAGTCTTCAAAGTTGCTCAACGGATCGAACGTGGCCAGGGTTTCCAGCGGTGCGTGGCCCAGCAGCAGGGCCTTGCCGTCCAGGCGGGCGTCGCGCTTGCCTTGGGTGTCCGCCACGTTGGTCAGGTTGCGCACGATGGCCTGGACGTGGGTGGCGCTCATGTCGACCGGTGGCTTGGAGTTGAAATTGCGAAAGCGGATGCGTCCGTCGTCGATCTGCACTTCGTCGAGGGTGATCGGCAGCAGCTTGCCCAGTTGGGCGCGCCAGTCGGTGCCCTGGCCGGTCTGGGAATTCTGCTTGTTGGCCCCGCCATCGACGAAGTTCACTTCGGGTTTGACGAATTTGACCCGTGCCACCACCGCATGGTCGTGCCACAGCGAACGCCAGCTGACCGACAGGTCGATCAGCGGCGCGTCGACGAACGGCACCGGCACCTTGCCCGTGACCTTGACGATCTTCAGGCCATTGATCTTGTAGGCGCCGCGCCACAGGGCGAGGTCGACGTCGGTGATCCGGCCGCGGTAGTCGCCCATGTCCGCCAGTTTGTCGTTCAGGTAGTCGCGCACCAGCCAAGGCAGGGCGACGTGCAGGGCGACCAGCAGCGCCACGACGGTGGCGAACGTCCACAGGGGCCAGCGGTAGCGACGTTTCATGACGGCATTTTCCGCAGGGTTTAAAGCGATTGACTGCTGCCCGCCGCAGTCGTTCGACCGGGTCGGGACGGGCTGGACTGGCCGCCGCAACAGGCTTACCTTGGACGGCTGAATCCAACGCTGTCTTAAGGACCCAGCCATGAGCCGCATTTTCGCTGACAACGCCCATTCCATCGGCAACACGCCGCTGGTGCAGATCAACCGGATCGCCCCGCGCGGCGTGACCATCCTGGCCAAGATCGAAGGTCGCAACCCGGGCTACTCGGTCAAGTGCCGGATCGGCGCGAACATGATCTGGGACGCCGAAAGCAGCGGCCGCCTCAAGCCGGGCATGACCATCATCGAGCCGACTTCGGGCAATACGGGCATCGGCTTGGCGTTCGTGGCGGCGGCCCGCGGCTACAAGCTGATGCTGACCATGCCGGCCTCGATGAGCATCGAGCGACGCAAGGTGCTCAAGGCCCTGGGCGCGGAGCTGGTGCTCACCGAGCCGGCCAAGGGCATGAAAGGCGCCATCGAGAAAGCCACCGAAATCGCCGCCAGCGATGCCGGCCGATATTTCATGCCGGCCCAGTTCGACAACCCGGCCAACCCTGCGATCCACGAGAAGACCACCGGTCCGGAAATCTGGAACGACACCGACGGCGCCATCGACGTGCTGGTGGCGGGAGTGGGCACCGGCGGAACCATCACCGGTGTCTCGCGGTATATCAAGAACACCCAGGGCAAACCGATCCTGTCGGTGGCGGTGGAACCGGTGGCGTCCCCGGTCATCACCCAGGCGCTGGCCGGTGAAGAGATCAAGCCCAGCCCCCACAAGATCCAGGGCATCGGCGCCGGTTTCGTGCCCAAGAACCTGGACCTGACGATGGTCGACCGGGTCGAGCAGGTCACCGATGAAGAGTCCAAGGCCATGGCCCTGCGGCTGATGCAGGAAGAGGGCATCCTGTGCGGGATTTCCTGCGGTGCGGCGATGGCGGTGGCGGTGCGGTTGGCCGAGACCCCGGAAATGCAGGGCAAGACCCTCGTCGTGGTGCTGCCGGACTCCGGTGAGCGTTACCTGTCGAGCATGTTGTTCAGCGATCTGTTCACCGATCAGGAGAACCAGCAGTAAGGGCAAGGATTGACTCACGTCAGCCGGGGTTCAGGACACGTGTGTTAAGAAGTGCTTTGTTGCGCAACCCTTAACACTGAATCTTGGCCCGGCGGGTTTTTCCCGGCGCCGGGAGTGTTTATCATGGCCGGCCGCCATGTCGGGCAGATGACATTGCGCAGCGTTGTCTTTTTTCAAGGAGTTGTTGATGACTTTTCCATTGGCCGCCAAGGTGTCGGTGCTGTTGCTGTTCGTGGGCAGCATTCTCTTCGTGCATCTGCGCGGCAAGGCGCGCCTGCCGGTGCTGCGTCAGTTCGTCAACCACTCGGCGCTGTTCGCCCCGTACAACACGCTGATGTACCTGTTCTCGGGCGTGCCGTCCCGGCCGTACCTGGACCGCAGCAAGTTCCCTGAGCTGGACGTGCTGCGCGACAACTGGGAAACCATCCGCGACGAGGCCATGCACCTGTTCGACGAGGGCTACATCCGCGCCGCCGAAAAGAACAACGACGCCGGTTTCGGCTCGTTCTTCAAGAAGGGCTGGAAGCGTTTCTACCTCAAGTGGTACGACAAGCCGCTGCCGTCCGCCGAGGCCCTGTGCCCCAAGACTGTGGCGCTGGTCAGTGCGATCCCCAACGTCAAGGGCGCGATGTTCGCGCTGTTGCCGGGCGGCAGCCACTTGAACCCGCACCGCGATCCGTTCGCCGGCTCCCTGCGCTACCACCTCGGCCTGTCGACGCCCAATTCCGACGATTGCCGGATCTTCGTCGACGGCCAGGTCTACGCCTGGCGCGACGGTGAGGACGTGATGTTCGACGAGACCTACGTGCACTGGGTCAAGAACGAAACCGACAAGACCCGCGTCATCCTGTTCTGCGACATCGAGCGTCCGCTGAGCAACCGCTTGATGACCCGTATCAACCGCTTCATCAGCGCCTGGCTGGGCCGGGCCACGGCCCCCCAGAACCTGGACGACGAACGCGTCGGCGGCATCAACCAGGCCTACGCCTGGAGCAAAAGCTTCAGCGACAGGTTCAGCGGCGCGGTCAAGCAATGGAAACGCCGCCACCCCAAGGCCTACCGCGTGATGCGGCCGGTGCTGGCGGTGGTGGTGCTGACGTTGCTGGGGTATTGGCTGTTTGGGTGATACCCGGCCGCAAACGAAAAAGCCGCTCCCGATGAGCGGCTTTTTCATGCCCGTGAATCCGGGGCGACGTGCGCGACGTGCGCGGCGTTCGATCGTCGCACCCAATCGTTGCATTCTGTGTCACCGGCTGGTTATAGTCGGCCCTCGTGAGCTTCAGGCTCACCCCTCCAATCTGCAAAGAAGATCAGTCCAGATGCCTGCATCCCCAGTCAACGCGGTAGTCGATCCGGCGGTCAACGCTGGCGTCGTGCCGTGCGGGAACCGGCAGCCTGTGCAGATCAGTCATTACCCTCCACCACCTGTCAGTGGCACGCCGGTGCGCGCAGTCGCACCGCCACCGGGCGTCGGGGTTTCGGGCTGATCGGCGTTTTCCGCCGTCCCCCGTGCCCGCCCGGAAAAACCTACTGAATTTCAGCTTCGGCTGAGTTGGCTATTTGCCTGACTACAGGTGGCATGCATGTTTGTCCTTTCGAAAAAATCCGCGCTCGCGGCGGCGTCCACGAGCCTGTTCGTCCTGCTGTGGAGCAGCGGGGCGATCTTCTCCAAATGGGGCCTGGCCCACGCGTCGCCCTTTGCCTTTCTCCTGCTGCGTTTTGTGATCGCCCTGTGCGGGCTGGTGCTGCTGGTGCCGTTGCTCAAGCTGAAGCTGCCTGCCGGCGGCAGGCCGATGCTGTATGCGCTGGCCACCGGCGTGGTGTTGCTGGGGGCCTATCAGATCTTCTATCTGCTGGCCCTGGACCGCAAAGTCACGCCGGGGGTGATGGCGACCGTCATGGGCGTGCAGCCGATCCTGACGGTGGCGATCATGGAGCGTCAGCGTTCGGCTTCGCGGCTGTTCGGCCTGGCGCTGGGGCTGGCGGGGCTGGTGATGGTGGTCTACCAGGGCATCGGCCTGGCCGGGATGTCATGGGCCGGCATGCTGTTCGGCCTGCTGGCGTTGGCGAGCATGACGTTCGGCTCGATCATGCAGAAGCGCATCACCGACAACCCGCTCGGCACGCTGCCGGTGCAGTACCTGGCCGGATTGCTGCTGTGCGGGGTGTTCGTGCCGTTCCAGCCGTTCCATTTCGAGCGCACGGCGGGGTTCATCGTGCCGGTGCTGTGGATGGGGCTGGTGGTGTCGGTGCTGGCGACACTGTTGCTGTACCGGCTGATCGCCCGGGGCAATCTGGTTAACGTCACCAGCCTGTTCTATCTGGTGCCGGCGGTCACGGCGGTGATGGATTATCTGATCTTCGGCAATCGCCTGGCGATGCTGAGCGTGCTGGGGATGGCGTTGATCATCGTCGGCCTGGTGTTCGTGTTCCGTAAGGCCTGACGGCGGTCATCGCCGGCGGGTCGGCATTCACAGGAATGCCTTGTGGGAGCCGACCTGGCGGCGATGTCGTCGGTGCCGGCCTCATCGCTTGCAGGCAAGCTCCTACAGGGTTTTGCGGCCTGCCTGCCGGCGATGACTGTTTCAGTGACGCTGCCGGCCTAGCGTGCCGGCGCTTCGGCAGGTTTGGCCACCGCCGGCTTCAGCACCAGCCACAACGCCAGCGCAATCAACACCCCGCCATACAGATGCGCCAACGACAGCGGCTCATCCAGGAACAACGCCCCCCACAGCACGCCGAACGGCGGAATCATGAAGGTCACGGTCATCGACTTGACCGGGCCGATCGAACTCAGCAAACGGAAATAGAGAATGTAGGCGAAGGCGGTGCACGCCAAGCCCAGGCCCAGCAGCGACAGCCACACGTTCCAGCCGCCCCAGCTCGCCGGCGGTTGGGTGAGGGCGCTGTAGCCGAACAGCGGCAGCAGGAACAGCGTGGCGCCGAGCATGCTGCCCAGTGCCGACAGGCGGCTGTCGAGCCCGCCGGCCTGGTCCAGCCAGCGCCGCGCCAGGAACCCGGCGAAGCCGTAGCAGGTGGTGGCCAGCAGGCAGGCGAGGGCGCCCATCAGCAGCGGCAGGTCGAACGCCACCGGGCCTGCGCGGGTGAGCACGCCGACGCCGAGCAGGCCGAGAAACACGCCGCCGAGCTTGGCCGCCGTGAGCCTTTCGCTGAAGAACAGCCCGCCGATCAGCACGCCCATCAGCGGCGTGGTGGCGTTGAAGATCGCCGAGTACCCGGCCGGCAGCACCTGGGCGGCCACCGAGTACAGCGTGGCCGGGATCCCGGAGTTGATCAGGCCCAGCAGCATCACGGTCTTCAGCTTGCCCTTGAAGTCCCAGCTGATGCGCATCAGACCGAGGATCACCAGCAGCCCGACGGCGGCGATCGAGACCCGGAAGAACGCCGTGGGAACCGTGCCGATCACCGGCGCGATGATGCGCATGAACAGAAAGCTGGCGCCCCAGATGGCCGCCAGCGACAGTAACCGGAAAATATCGACGGGGCTCACGGGGCACCTCCTGCTGCAAAGGGACGAGAGTGTTGCCGACGGCCCCGGCGATGGCAACCGCTGTTCGGGCATTTAATTCCTGTCGGCGGCGCGCAGGGCGGACCGTCCGCGGATTTGGCGCAAATTGCGCTTCTCCTGCGCAGGCTTCCGTGGCTAAGCTCAGGCTTTGGAGCACAGATCCTTAATTCCCGCAGAGGTCTCATCTATGCCGCAGCAATGGCCCGCCACCGATATCGCCCGCCTGATCCTCGATGGCTTCGACGATTACCGCGAGCATTTCCGCCGGATCACCGACGGTGCGCGGGAGCGCTTCGAACAGGCGCGCTGGCAGGAGACGCAGACCGCCTCGGCCGCGCGGATCAACCTGTACGAAGAGAAGGTGGGCGAGACCGTGGCGCGCCTGCGCGAGCACTTTCAGGAACCGGTGTTGATGGACGTCAGTTGCTGGCCGCTGGTCAAGAGCGCCTACATCGGCATCATCGACCTGCGCTTCGACGATGAGCTGTCCGAGACCTGGTACAACTCGATCTTCTGCGGGCTGTTCAGCCATGACCTGATCAGCGACGGCTGCATGTTCATCCACACCACCCGGCCGAGCCTGCGCCGTGCCCGGGCCGCGCAGACGCGCATCTACCGGCCCGAGGGGCAACTGTCGGGCATGCTCGCCAGCATCTTCGCCGACTACCGCTTCAGCGAAGACTACGCCGACCTGCCCCGGGACCTGCAGCGCCTCGAAGCGCAACTGCGGGACAACCTGCCGGACTGGGTGTGCAAGGATCCGGAGCTGAGCGTCGAGCTGTTCTCCTCGGTGCTGTACCGCAACAAGGGCGCGTACCTGGTGGGGCGCCTCTACACCAACGACGACCAGTGGCCGCTGGTGATTCCGTTGCTGCACCGCGAAGGGCGGGGGATCCAGATCGACGCGCTGATCACCGATGAGGCGGAAGTGTCGATCATCTTTTCCTTCACCCGTTCGTACTTCATGGTCGATGTGGCGGTGCCGGCGGAATTCATCGGCTTTCTGCGGCGCATCCTGCCCGGCAAGCACATCGCCGAGCTGTACACCTCCATCGGTTTCTACAAGCACGGCAAGTCGGAGTTCTACCGCGCGCTGATCAACCACCTGGCCAACACCGACGACCGCTTCATCATGGCGCCGGGGGTGCGCGGCATGGTCATGAGCGTGTTCACCCTGCCGGGTTTCAACACGGTGTTCAAGATCATCAAGGACCGTTTCTCGCCGTCGAAGAACGTCGATCGCGCCACGGTGATCGAAAAGTACCGGCTGGTGAAAAGCGTCGACCGCGTGGGGCGCATGGCCGATACCCAGGAGTTCGCCGATTTCCGTTTCCCCGTGAGCAAGTTCGACCCGGCATGCCTTGAGGAACTGCTGGAGGTGGCGCCCTCGACCGTGTCGCTCGAAGGCGAGACCGTGCTGATCCGCCACTGCTGGACCGAGCGCCGGATGACCCCGCTCAACCTCTACCTGGACAACGCCAACGAAGCCCAGGTGCGCGAAGCGCTGGAGGACTACGGCCTGGCGATCAAGCAACTGGCGGCGGCCAACATCTTTCCCGGCGACATGCTGCTGAAGAACTTCGGCGTCACCCGCCATGGCCGAGTGGTGTTCTACGACTACGACGAGATCTGCTTCCTCACCGAGGCCAACTTCCGCCATATCCCGCCGCCGCGCACCCCGGAGGACGAAATGGCCTCCGAGCCGTGGTACTCGATCGGGCCGCTGGACGTGTTCCCCGAGGAATTCCCGCCGTTCCTGTTCGCCGACGCCGGCCAGCGCAAGCTGTTCGACCAGTTGCACGGCGAGCTGTACAACGCCGACTACTGGAAGGGGTTGCAGGAAGCGATCCGGGCGGGGAAGGTGATCGATGTGTTCCCGTACCGGCGCAAGGGGCTGGACAACGAGTGAAGGTTGCCGACGCCATCGCGGGCCTGCTCCCACAGGAACTGCACTGCTCCTGAACTGCGGTGCCTGGACTGACGCCATCGCCAGCAGGCTGGCTCCCACAGGTTTTGTCCGCGAAATGGACGCACGCCGCTTTGCGTTGTGCGCCCCTGCCATCATTTATGTCGCCAAATCTGCGACAATCGCCCCCTTGCGCCACCAGACCACCGAATTGCGTACCCGATGACCGACGAATCGCCCTCCATCGACAAACTGCTGAAGAACCTCGACCACGCCATGCTCGCCGACCGCCACCGGTTGCGCCGGCAGTTGCTTGAGCAGCGCAAGAAACCCGACCAAGCCAAGCTGGCCCAGTGGGTCGCGCGCATGCAGGCGTCCTGCGACCAGGTGCTGGCGCGCAAGGCCAGCGTGCCGGCGATCCGCTACGACGACAGCCTGCCCATCGCCGCCAAGCGTGACGAGATCAAGAAGGCGCTGGAGCAGCACCAGGTGCTGATCATCGCCGGCGAGACCGGCTCGGGCAAAACCACCCAGTTGCCGAAGATCTGCCTGGAGATCGGCCGTGGCCGGCACGGCCTGATCGGCCACACCCAGCCCCGCCGGATCGCCGCGCGCAGCGTCGCCAGCCGGGTCGCCGAGGAGCTCGGCACGCCGCTGGGCGCGCTGGTCGGCTATCAGGTTCGGTTCGAGGACCAGAGCGATTCCAGCACCCTGATCAAACTGATGACCGACGGCATCCTGCTGGCGGAGACCCAGAACGACCGTTACCTGGAACGCTACGACACGATCATCGTCGACGAGGCCCACGAACGCAGCCTCAACATCGATTTCCTGCTGGGCTACCTGAAGACCCTGCTGCCGCGCCGTCCGGACCTGAAGGTCATCATCACGTCGGCGACCATCGACCTGGAGCGTTTCTCCAAGCACTTCGACGATGCGCCGATCGTGGAAGTCTCCGGGCGCACGTTCCCGGTGGAGACCTGGTACCGCCCGCTGACCCTGGAGCAGGACGAAGAGGGCAACCGGGTCGAAGACGACTTGACCGTGGACCAGGCGATCCTCGCCACCCTCGACGAAATCGCCGCCTACGAGCGCAGCGAGCGCCGCAGTCCCGGCGATGTGCTGGTGTTCCTGCCGGGCGAGCGGGAGATCCGTGACGCCGCTGAAATGCTGCGCAAGGCCCAGCTCAAGCACACCGAAATCCTGCCGCTGTACGCGCGCCTGTCGCCGGCCGAGCAGCAGCGGATCTTCCAGTCCCACCCGGGCCGGCGTGTGGTGCTGGCGACCAACGTCGCCGAAACCTCGCTGACCGTGCCGGGCATCCGTTACGTGATCGACAGCGGCACCGCGCGCATCAGCCGCTACAGCTACCGCGCCAAAGTGCAGCGCCTGCCCGTCGAAGCGGTCTCCCAGGCCAGCGCCAACCAGCGCAAGGGCCGTTGCGGACGGGTCGAGCCGGGCATTTGCGTGCGCCTGTACAGCGAAGAGGATTTCCTCGGCCGGCCGGAATTCACCGACCCCGAGATCCTGCGCACCAACCTGGCGGCGGTGATTCTGCAGATGCTCCATCTGCGCCTCGGCGACATCACCGCGTTCCCGTTCATCGAGCCGCCGGACGGCAAGGCGATCAGCGACGGCTTCAACCTGCTGCAAGAACTGTCGGCGGTGGACCGCAACAATCAGCTGACCCCCGTCGGCCGCCAGCTGGCGCGCCTGCCGGTGGATCCGCGCATGGGCCGCATGCTGCTGGAAGCGGCGCGCCTGGGCAGCCTTCAGGAAGTGCTGATCGTGGCCAGCGCCATGTCGGTGCAGGATCCGCGCGAACGTCCGCCGGAGCGCCAGCAGGCCGCCGACCAGGCCCACGCGCAGTGGAAGGACGCCGATTCGGACTTCGCCGCGCTGGTCAACCTGTGGCGCGGCTTCGAGGAGCAGCGCCAGGCGCTGACCGCGAGCCCGCTGCGCAACTGGTGCCGCAAGAACTTCCTCAATTACCTGCGCCTGCGCGAATGGCGCGACGCCCATCGGCAACTGAGCCTGATCTGCCGCGACCTCCAGCTGAGCCTGAACAAGGAGCCGGCGGACTTCGCCAAGTTCCACAAAGCGGTGCTGGTGGGCCTGCTCAGCCAGATCGGCCAGAAGACCGAAGAGGGCGATTACCTCGGCGCCCGGCAGCGGCGGTTCTGGATTCACCCGTCGTCCGGGATCGGCAAGAAGCGTCCGCAGTGGGTGATGGCCGCCGAACTGGTGGAGACCACCAAGCTCTACGCGCGCATGGTCGCCAAGATCGACGCCGACTGGATCGAGCCGCTGGCCGGGCACCTGATCAAGAAGAACCACTTCGAACCGCACTGGGAGAAGAAGCGCGGCCAGGTGATCGCGTTCGAGCAGATCACCCTGTTCGGCCTGATCGTGGTCGGCCGCCGCCCGGTGCATTACGGCCCGGTGGATCCGGTGGTCTCGCGGGAGCTGTTCATCCGCGAAGGGCTGGTGCGCGGTGAGATCCAGTCCCGGGCCAAGTGCCTGACGGCGAACAAGCAGTTGCTGGAGCAGCTCGACGAACTGGAGGCCAAGGCCCGGCGCCGCGACATCCTGGCCGACGAAGAGACCCTGTACGCCTTCTACGACGCACGGCTGCCGGCGGAGATCCACCAGACCGCCACGTTCGACAGCTGGTACCGGGTCAACAGCCAGAAGGATCCGCAGCTGCTGATCATGCGCGAAGAGGACGTGCTGGCCCGCGAGGCCAGCGAAGTCACCGCGCGGGACTACCCGGACACCCTGCACATCGGCGACCTGGAACTGGCGCTCAGTTACCACTTCGAACCTAACCATCCCCGCGACGGCGTGACCCTGCGGGTGCCGGCGCCGCTGTTGCCGATGCTGCCGCCGGAGCGTCTGGAATGGCTGGTGCCGGGGCTGATCGAAGCCAAGTGCATCGCGCTGGTGCGCAACCTGCCCAAGGCCCTGCGCAAGAACTTCGTGCCGGTGCCGGACTTCGTCAGGGCGGCGTTGCAGCGCATGACGTTCGCCGAGGGTTCGTTGCCCCAGGCCCTGGGCCGCGAACTGCTGCGCATGACCGGTGCGCGGGTCAGCGACGAAGCCTGGGCCGAAGCCGAGCAGCAGGTCGAAGGGCATCTGCGGATGAACCTGGAAATCGTCGACGGGCAGGGCAAGTTCCTCGGCGAAGGGCGCGACCTGGCCGAGCTCACCGCGCGTTTCGCCGAAGCCAGCCAGGCGGCGCTCGCCGTGCCGCAGAGTGCCAAGAGCCAGCAGCCGGTGGAGGCCAAGGTCTTTGCGCCGGTGGCGGAAAAGACCCAGCAGAAGATCGCCGGGCTGTCGATGACGGTGTATCCGGCGCTGGTGGAAGAGGGCGGCACGGTCAAGGAAGGGCGTTTCTCGACGCCGGCCGAAGCCGAGTTCCAGCACCGCCGCGCGTTGCAGCGGCTGTTGCTGCAACAGTTGGCCGAGCCGGCCAAGTTCCTGCGCGGCAAGTTGCCGGGGCTGACCGAACTGGGCCTGCTGTACCGCGAACTGGGGCGGGTGGAGGCGCTGGTCGAAGACATTCTGTTGGCCAGCCTCGACAGCTGCATCCTCGACGGCGAAGACCCGCTGCCCCGGGACGGCGCCGGTCTGGCGGCGCTGGCCGAGCGCAAGCGCGGCGCCTGGACCGAGCATGCCGAACGGGTGGCACGCCTGGTGCTGGAGATCCTCAAGCTGTGGCACGGCCTGCAGAAACGCTTCAAGGGCAAGATCGACCTGGCCCAGGCCGTGGCGCTGAACGACATCAAGCAGCAGCTCAGCCAGTTGGTGTACCCGGGCTTCGTGCGGGAAACGCCGATGCTGTGGCTCAAGGAGCTGCCGCGCTACCTCAAGGCGGTTGAACAGCGGTTCGAGAAGCTCGGCGCCCAGGTGCAGAAAGACCGGGTGTGGAGCGGCGAGCTGGCCGGCCTCTGGACGCAGTACCAGACCCGCGCCGCCAAGCACGCCCAGGAAGGCAAGCGCGATCCGCAGCTTGAGCTGTACCGCTGGTGGCTGGAGGAATACCGGGTTTCGCTGTTCGCCCAGCAGTTGGGGACGAAGGTGCCGGTCTCCGACAAGCGCCTGAACAAACAGTGGACGCAGGTCGAGGCCTAGCCTTCGGGCGCACGGCTACTGTGCAGGAGCGAGCCTGCTCGCGATGGCGGAGCATCAGGCAACGGATTGATCGATTGTCTGACAGTCCTTCAGCGCGGGCAGGCTCGCTTCCGCAGTCAATCGTCTGTTGTGTGTGGGACAGAGGTCAAAACCTTGGGTTTATGGCACACTTCGCGACCATAAACGCCGGTTTCACGGCCTAGAGCCTCCGGCGCAGGATGCGCTGCGCAATAAAGCGTCACCCGGTTATTGCGTCTACCGGACGGGAATAGACCCTTTGCGTGTTGGCACGTCGGTGCCAGCACTTTCTGCCTGAACAGATCAGAGAAACGACCATGCATAACGTCGTCATCAGCGGCACCGGCCTGTACACCCCGGCCAACAGCATCTCCAACGAAGAACTGGTGAACTCGTTCAACACCTACGTTGCGCAGTTCAACGCCGACAACGCCGATGCCATCGCCCGCGGCGAGATCCAGGCCCTGACCGAATCCAGCGCCGCGTTCATCGAGAAAGCCTCCGGCATCAAGAGCCGCTTCGTCATGGACAAGGAGGGCATCCTCGACCCTGCGCGCATGACGCCGCGCCTGCCGGAGCGTTCCAACGACGAATGGTCGGTGCTCTGCCAGATGGCCACCGCCGCCGCCGAACAGGCCCTGCAGCGCGCCGGCAAGACCGCCGCCGACATCGACGGCGTGATCGTCGCCTGCTCCAACCTGCAGCGCGCCTATCCGGCCATCGCCATCGAAGTCCAGGAAGCGCTGGGCATCCAGGGCTTCGGCTTCGACATGAACGTGGCCTGCTCGTCCGCCACCTTCGGCATCCAGGCCGCCGCCAACAGCGTGCAGCTGGGCCAGGCCCGGGCGATCCTGATGGTCAACCCGGAAGTCTGCACCGGCCACCTGAACTTCCGTGACCGCGACAGCCACTTCATCTTCGGCGACGCCGCCACCGCCGTGGTCATCGAGCGCGCCGACCTTGCGACCTCCAAGCACCAGTTCGACGTGGTCAGCACCAAACTGCTGACCAAGTTCTCCAACAACATCCGCAACAACTTCGGCTTCCTCAACCGCGCGGCGGAAGAGGGCGTCGGCGCCCGCGACAAGCTGTTCGTGCAGGAAGGCCGCAAGGTGTTCAAGGACGTCTGCCCGATGGTGGCCGAGCTGATCGGCGAGCACCTGGAAGAGAACAAGCTCAACGTCGGCGACGTGAAGCGCTTCTGGCTGCACCAGGCCAACCTGAGCATGAATCACCTGATCGTGCGCAAGCTGCTGGGCCGCGAAGCCACCGAAGAAGAGGCGCCGGTGATTCTCGACACCTACGCCAACACCAGCTCCGCCGGTTCCGTGATCGCGTTCCACAAGCACCAGGACGACCTGGCGGCCGGTTCGCTGGCGGTACTGAGTTCGTTCGGTGCCGGCTACTCGATCGGCAGCGTGATTCTGCGCAAGCGTTAAGGGACGCTTCATTTCCTCTTAATCGCGCTGACGTTTCCTACATCCGGATCAGCGCGAGCGCTGTAATTTTCGAAAGTGGCGGCAGGAGAGATCCTGCCGCCATCATTTTCGGAACCGGGACAAGGGGATTGATGGATGGCGGTTGACGACACCCAATTGCTGGCGCGTTTGCTGGCCGGTGAGCAAAAGGCTTTCAAGGAACTGGTCACGACCTACCAGAGCGCCATGCGCGCCGTGGCCTATGCCATCGTCGGCCAGCGTCATGTCGAGGAAGTGGTGCAGGATGCCTGGCTGTCGGTGGTGCGCCATCTCGGCAGTTTCGAAGGCCGCTCCAGCCTCAAGACCTGGCTGCTGACCATCACCGCCAATTCGGCCAAGGGCCGCTACAAGCGCAATCGCCGTGAAGTGCTGCTGGACGACCTGCCGGCGCCGCACGGCACCCTCGATGACGACCGCTTCTCACCGGGCGACGGCCATTGGCGGGTGGCGCCGTTCGCCTGGCACCACGACACCCCCGAGGCCTTGCTGACCGAGAGCGAGCTGCGCGACTGCCTGGAACACACCCTGCAAAGCCTTTCGCAGCTGCAGGGCAGCGTGTTGACGTTGCGCGAGCAGCAGGGACTGGAGCTGGAGGAGATCTGTAATCTTCTGGACATCTCGCTCTCCAATGTCCGCGTGCTGCTGCATCGGGCACGTTTGAAGGTCTTTGCGACCGTGGAACATTTTGAGGAGACCGGAGAATGCTGACCTGCAAGGAGCAAGTGGCGCGATCCAGCGATTATCTCGATGGCCGGCTGAGCTTTCGCGAGAAACTGATGGTGCGTCATCACTTGATGTTCTGCCGCAATTGCCGGCGGTTCATCCGCCAGATGCGGCTGATGCAGGCGACGCTGCGGGCCATGCCGCACAAGCCTGAAGAGGACGTGGACGCGTTGGCCGAGCGCCTGGCGGCGCAACGCCGAAAGGATCGTTCCTGACAAAAAACTGTGGCGAGGGAGTTTGCTCCCTCGCCACAGATAAGTTGAACGGCGACAGTCCGGCGCGGGCGCTGCGAACGGATGATGGGGGATCGCCCCGTCCGCGCCGGACTGAAGTCGGTCAGCCGTCTTAGAACTTCGCTTCCGCGTCCAGCTGCAGGGTGTTGGTGTCTGCGTCGCGCTGGGTGCGGCTGGAGAAGTCAGCCTTGGTCAGGAAGTACGTGGCGCCGATGGCGAAGTTCTTGTCGATGTCGTAGCCGACCTTGAACTTGTGGCCGCGGGAGCCGGTGGTGCCGTTGGCGAAGTCCGAGTCGGTGAAGGCGCCGACCACGGCGTCGCGCTGCACGTCGCGGTAGTTGTAGTCCAGGTTCAGGCCGAAGACCTTCGACTTGGCGCCCACCAGCCATGCGGTGTCCGCATCGGTCACCGCATCGTTGTTCTTCACGTACTGGCCGTAGAACGACAGCGGCATCGGCAGGCCGCCGATGTCGATCTGGCTGAAGCCTTCGTACAGGCGGAACTGGTTGTTGGCCGAGTTGCCGTTGACCGACAGGGCGCACGGGGTGGAGGTGCCGGTGCAGCGGCTGTCTTCGTCGTTCTGATAGGCGTACACGCTGCCGCCCAGGGTCAGTTTCAGGTTGTCGGTGATGGCGAAGCGGCTGCCCAGTTGGCCGGCGGTCAGGCGCAGGTCGTGGCGGAACTGCACGCCTTCGCCGTCGACGTTGTCCTTGAGGGTGTAGTTGCCCAGGCTGCCGAACAGTTCGGCGCTGCTGCCCAGCGGGTATTTGTAGGTGACGGCCAGGCCTTCGGGGTTGATGTCGCTGTCCCAGATCACATCGCCCATGCTGACCCACGGCTGCAGCATCTTGCCGCCGATCACGTGCAGGTTCTTGATGGCGTCCGGGTGGTAGTCGATGTAGCCCAGGTCCAGCCAGATCTGCTTCTTGTCGAAGTAGTTGTCCATGTCCTGGTTGGTGGAGCGGGCGTCGTCGCCGCCGCCGGTGGCGATGCGGATGCCGGTGTCCACTTGCGGGTTGATTTCGCTGTAGGCGCCCAGGCGGGCACGGATGCGCTGACGGTCCTTGTCGCGGCCGCCGTTGTTCGATTCGCCGTCGATCTTCACGGTTTCCTGGCGGATGCGCACGTCACCCTTGAACTGGGTCTTGGCGGCCCAGGCCAGCTTCTGGTCGAAGGCGCTCTGTTCGTTGGCCTTCTTCGCGACGGCGGCCACTTGTTCGTTGGTCTCTTGCTGCGCCTGCTGGGCGATTTGCTGGGCCTTCTGATCCTTGGCCAGTTCGGTCTGCAGTTCGATGTACTGCGCCTGGGTGATCGAACCGTTGGCCTTGAGCATGTCGAGCAGTTTGGCGTCGACCGCGGCACTGGCCGGAACACTCATGGCCAGCAGCAGGCCACCGCACAGGGCCGCCGCAGTTTTCGTGGAAGCAAGACGCATAGCAATCTCCGAAGATGAGAGGGGATGGCGAAGCCATCCTGGGCACAACCGACGGTTTGACGGTCGGAAAACAGTGTCCGGGTAGAACCCGGCGCTCTAAAAACAGGCGCCAGTATCGCGACGGTTTATGACAGAGCAGTGGCACGGTGATGGCAGGTTCGTGACGATACAAAACCGCCCTGAACTATCGGTCTAGAGCGCTGTCGCCGATTCGGGCGTGTGCAACGGCAGGCCGATCGGCGATACTCGGCAGGCTGTCATGCCCCGAACCGGAGAGGAAAATGCCGCTGCAACGCCTGCACGAACTGTCGCAAATCGCATCCGCCGACTGGGATGCGCTGGTGCCGGAAAACCAGCCGTTCCTGCGCCACGGTTTCCTCGCTGCGCTGGAGGACAGCGGCAGCGTCGGCGCGCACACGGGCTGGCAGGCGGAGCATCTGCTGCACGTCGAAGGCGACCGGCTGATCGCGGCGCTGCCTGCCTACCGCAAGTGGCATTCCTACGGCGAATACGTGTTCGACCACGGCTGGGCCGATGCCTGCACCCGGGCTGGCATCGACTACTACCCCAAGCTGCTGGTGGCCGTGCCGTTCAGCCCGGTCAGCGGCCCGCGGCTGTTGGCGGCGTCGGTCGAGGATGGCTTCGAACTGCTCAAGAGCCTGCCGGGCTACCTGGAGATCGAAGGCCTCTCCAGCGCCCACATCAATTTCACCGACCCGTTCACCGACGCGGCCATGGCCGAACAGCCGGGCTGGCTGCAGCGCATCGGCTGCCAGTACCACTGGCAGAACCGCGGCTACCGGGATTTCCAGGACTTTCTCGACGGGCTCAGTTCGCGCAAGCGCAAGCAGATGCGCAAGGAGCGCGAGCAGGTGGCGGGGCAGGGCTTCAGCTTCCAATGGCTGGACGGGCACGAACTGGACGAGGCGCAATGGGATTTCGTCTACGCCTGCTACGCCAACACCTACGCCGTGCGGCGGCAAACGCCGTACCTGACCCGGGCGTTCTTCAGCCTGTTGGCCGAACGCATGCCCGAGGCCATCCGCGTGGTGCTGGCCAAACAGGGTTCAAGGCCGGTGGCGATGGCCTTCAGCCTGGTCGGGGGCGACAGCTTCTATGGCCGTTACTGGGGTTGCCTGGCGGAGTTCGACCGCCTGCATTTCGAAACGTGTTTCTACCAGGGCATGGACTACGCCATCGCCGAGGGCTTTCAGCGCTTCGACGCCGGCGCCCAGGGCGAGCACAAGCTGATCCGCGGATTCGAACCGGTGATCACCCGCTCCTGGCACTACCTGCGCCACCCCGGCCTGAAGGCGGCCGTGAAGGACTTCCTGCACCAGGAGCGCGCCGGGGTGTTGGCCTATGCCGAAGAGGCGCGGGCCGCCTTGCCCTACCGCCAGGCCTAGCTCCCACAGTACTGAACGAAAGGCATCACTGTGGGAGCCAGCCTGCTGGCGATGGCGTCAGCCAAGGCAGCAGGGCAGAGGCTATGTGTCTTCGCTGCCCAGCCAACGGTAGAGCCCGCCGCCGACCACCGCCCCCAGCAGCGGCGCCACCCAGAACATCCACAGCTGCGCGATGGCCCAGCCGCCCACCATCAGCGCCGGCCCCGTGCTGCGGGCCGGGTTCACCGAAGTGTTGGTGACCGGAATCGAGATCAGGTGGATCAGGGTCAGGGCCAGGCCGATGGCGATCGGCGCCAGGCCCGCCGGGGCACGCCGGTCGGTGGCGCCGAGGATGACCACCACGAACAGGGCGGTCATCACCAGTTCGGTGACGAACCCGGCGGCCATCGAGTACTTGCCGGGAGAATGCTCGCCGTAGCCGTTGGAGGCCAGGCCGCCGGCGATGTCGAAGCCTTCCTTGCCGCTGGCGATCCAGGCGATCAGGGCTGCCGCGATGATGGCGCCGATCACCTGGGCGACGATGTAGGCGGGCAGTTCCTTGGCCGGGAACCGGCCGCCGACGGTCAGTCCCACCGACACGGCCGGGTTGAGATGGCAGCCACTGATGTGGCCGATGGCGAACGCCATGGTCAGCACCGTCAGGCCGAAGGCCAGGGCCACCCCCAGCACGCCGATGCCCGTGGGCGAGGACGCGGCGATCACCGCGCTGCCGCAACCGCCCAGAACCAGCCAGAACGTACCTAACAACTCCGTGACCGAACGTTTGAACAGAGACATGGGAATGTCCTTGATAGACGTGCTATCGAAACTGAAACGGGTTGTGAGTCCTTGCAGATTTACGACAGGTTCCACGCCGGAGCCTTGGCTCAGTACAGCAGGGTTTGCGCGGATTTCCAGCGGGCGTGAAAAAACCGGCAGGCCCCGTGGTTGGCGGGCTCTGCCGGTTTTTGGCGGGGCGGAATCAAGCGATTCCCTGTGGGGGCGAGCCTGCTCGCGATGGCGGTGTGTCTGACAGCAATGAGGGTGACTGACACACCCTCATCGCGAGCAGGCTTCCTCCCACGGAACCGCAGGGCTGGCGCGGTCAGTCGATGCCGACGAACCCGCCGGTCTGATGGCGCCACAGCCGCGCATACAGGCCGCCATGGGCCAGCAGTTCGGCATGGCTGCCGCTTTCGGCGATCCTGCCGTTCTCCAGCACCACCAGCCGGTCCATCCGGGCGATGGTCGAGAGGCGGTGGGCGATGGCGATCACGGTCTTGCCCTGCATCAGGGTCTCCAGGCTTTCCTGGATCGCCGCCTCGACTTCCGAATCCAGTGCCGAGGTCGCTTCGTCCATGATCAGGATCGGCGCGTCCTTGAGCAGGACGCGGGCGATCGCGATGCGCTGGCGCTGGCCGCCGGACAGCTTGACGCCGCGCTCGCCGACATGGGCGTCGAACCCGGTGCGTCCCTCGGCGTCGGACAGCAGCGGAATGAACTCGTCGGCCCGGGCCTTGTGCACGGCTTCCCAGAGCTCTTCGTCAGTGGCGTCGGGCTTGCCGTAGAGCAGGTTGTCGCGGATCGAGCGGTGCAGCAGCGACGTGTCCTGGGTGATCATGCCGATCCGTGCGCGCAGGCTTTCCTGGCCGACTTCGGCGATGTTCTGGCCGTCGATCAGGATGCGCCCGGCCTCGACGTCGTACAGGCGCAGCAGCAGGTTGACCAGTGTCGACTTGCCCGCGCCGGACGGCCCGATCAGGCCGATCTTCTCGCCGGGCCGGATGGTCAGGTTGAGGTCGCCGATGATGCTTTTCTTCTTGCCGTAGTGGAAATCCACATGCTCGAAGCGCACTTCGCCACGGGCCACGTCCAGCGGCTTGGCCTGGGCCTGGTCGGTGACGCTGACCGGCTGCGCGATGGTCTGCAGGCCGTCCTGCACCATGCCGATGTTTTCGAAGATGCCGGTGACCACCCACATGATCCACCCGGACATGTTGACGATGCGGATCACAAGGCCGGTGGCCAGGGCGATCGCGCCGACCGTGATCAGCGACTGCGTCCACAGCCACAGGGCCAGCGCCGTGGTGCCGACGATCAGCAGGCCGTTCATGGTGGTGATGGCCACGTCCATGCTGGTGACCACGCGGCCGGCCAGCTGGGCTTTTTCGGTCTGCTCCTGGATGGCTTCGCGGGCGTAGTGCTGCTCGAAGTTGGTGTGGGCGAACAGCTTGAGGGTGGCGATGTTGGTGTAGCCGTCGACGATCCGTCCCATCAGCTTGGAGCGCGCGTCGGAGGCCGCCACCGCGCGGTCCTTGACCCTTGGCACGAAGTAGTAGAGCGCGCCGATGTAGGCGGCGATCCACGTCAGCAGCGGGATCATCAGGCGCCAGTCGGCCTCGGCGAACAGCACCAGCGAACTGATCGCGTAGATCACCACGTGCCACAGCGCGTCCACCGCCTGCACGGCGGAGTCGCGCAGCGAGTTGCCGGTCTGCATGATGCGCTGGGCGATGCGGCCGGCGAAGTCGTTCTGGAAGAAGTTCAGGCTCTGCTTGAGCACGTAGCTGTGGTTCTGCCAGCGGATCAGGCTGGTCATGCTCGGGCTCAGGGTCTGGTGCACCAGCATGTCGTGCAGGGCCAGGAACAGCGGGCGCAGGAGCAGCGCCACCACGGCCATCCAGGCCAGCTCAGCGCCGTGGATCTTGAAGAAGTCGACGTTCGGCGTGCCTTGGGCAAGGTCGATGATGCGGCTCAGGTAACTGAACAGCGCCACTTCGATCAGTGCGCCGAACAGGCCGATGATCAGCAGGGCGGCGAAGCTCGGCCAGACCTGCTTCAGGTAATAGGTGTAGAAGGGCAGGACGCGGTTCGGCGGGGCCGCCGTGGGGGCGTCGCGGAAGATGTCGATCAGTTGTTCGAAACGGCGATAGAGCATTGGATAACTCGCCCGGCGTGCGGGCTCTCCTTTTATCGGTGTGAGCGGCGCGCCGTCGGTGGCGGCCGCTCGTCATGCCCTGTACAGCTTAGTCGATGCGCTTGGCCGACTTGATGATCACAGGGTCGACCGGCACGTTCTGCATGCCTTGCTTGGTGGTGGTGCGGGAGTTGACGATGATGTCGACCACGTCCATGCCCTTGACCACTTTGGCGAACACGGCATAGCCGGCGTCGCGGCCCGGATCGAGGAAGGCGTTGTCGGCCACGTTGATGAAGAACTGGCTGGTGGCCGAGTTCGGGTCGGAGGTGCGCGCCATCGACAGGGTGCCGCGCACGTTGTGCAGGCCGTTGCTCGCCTCGTTCTTGATCGGGGCCTTGGTGTCCTTCTGCTGCATCTGCGGGGTGAAGCCGCCGCCCTGGGCCATGAAGCCCGGGATCACGCGGTGGAAGATGGTGTTGGTGTAGAAGCCGCTGTCGACGTACTCAAGGAAGTTCTTGGTGGTGACCGGCGCCTTGACCGGATCCAGCTCGATCTCGATCTGGCCGTTGGAGGTGTCCAGCAGCACGTGCGGCGCCTTGGCCGGGGTGGCCGCCATCAGGTTGGCGGCGAACAGCACGGAGCCGGCGGCGAGGGCGATTTTTTTCAGCATGGGTCAGAGGTCCTGAGGGTGGTTGTCGGCTGCGGCGAGGAACGCCAGCAGCGTTTGATTGAAGCGTTCGGGCTGATCGAGCGGGGTGGCGTGGCGCGAATCGGCGATCACGGCCAGCTGCGCGTCGGGCAGCAGTTTCACATAGGATTCTTTCAGCGAGACGGGGGTGTAGTCCCGGTCGGCGCTGACGACGAGGGTTGGACAGGTGACCTTCGACAGTCGTTCCTGAACGCCCCAGCCGACGATGGCATCGAAGCTGGCGAGATAAGCACGTTTGTCGTTCCTTGCCCAGCGTTCGGCCATCTTCTGTCGCAATTGCGCCTGCTCAGGCTTGGGGAACAGTTTGGCGCCCAGGGCCTTGCCGATGGTGGCCAGGCTCAGCACGCGCATCAGGCTCCAGCGCTTGAACCACTGCCAATAGTCGTTGCGGCTGCGCAGTTTGACCTGCGGGGCGCTGTTGACGATGGTCAGGCTTTTGAGCCGTTGCGGCTGGTCGACGGCGAACTGGAAGCCGATCATCCCGCCCATGGACAGGCCGACGTAGTGCACCGTCTCCAGGTTCAGGTGCTCGATGAGCGCCAGCAGGTCGGCGCTGAAGCCGGCGATGCTGTAGCGCTCCCGGGGTTTGTCCGAGCGGCCGTGGCCGCGCACGTCCGGGACGATCACCCGGTAGTGCGCCGACAGCACCGGGATCTGCATTTCCCAGTCCAGGGTGCTGGAACCGAGCCCGTGAACCAGCAGCAACGGCGTGCCGTGGCCGTATTCCTCGTAGTGCAGGTTGCAGCCTTCATGCTCGAAATAGGCCATCGGGGGACTCCGTGTCAGGCTTGTTCGGGAGCGGCGAACGGCGCGTCCAGCGGCAACGTGTCGAAGGTGCGCAGCAGTTCGACGAGAATCTGCGAAGCCGGGCCCAGCGGCTTTTCCTTGTTCGAATACAGATAGAAGCTCGGATTGCGGCTGCCGCCCTTGTCCAACGGTAGCAGCTTGAGCACGCCTTCCTTCAGTTCCCGTTCGATCATGTGCCGCGGCAGCCAGGCGAAGCCCAGCCCGCTGCCGACGAACGTCGCGGCGGTGGCCAGGCTGCCGACGGTCCAGCGCTGTTCGGCGCCGAGCCAGCCGACGTCCCGTGGCTGCTGGCGGCCGGAGTCGCGGATCACCACCTGCATCTGGCTTTCCAGGTCCTGGAAACTCAGTTCACGGTTGAGGCGGTGCAGCGCATGTTCCGGGTGCGCGACGGCGACGAACTCGACGTCGCTCAATTCCGTGCCCAGGTAGCCGGGAATGCTGAAGCCGGTGATGGCCAGGTCGGCCACGCCTTCGAGCAGCACTTCTTCCACGCCCGACAGCACCTCCTCGCGCAGGCGCACACGGCAGCCGCGGCTTTGCGGCATGAACGCCGTCAGTGCGCGGACCAGGCGGGCGGTGGGGTAGGCGGCGTCCACCACCAGGCGCACTTCTGCCTCCCAGCCTTGCTCCATGTGATGGGCGAGGTCTTCCAGTTGGCTGGCCTGCTTGACCAGTTGCCGCGAACGGCGCAGCAGCACGCCGCCGGCCTCGGTGAGCACGGCCTTGCGCCCGTCGATGCGCAGCAGCGGCACGCCGAGCTGGTCCTGCATGCGCGCGACGGTGTAGCTCACCGACGACTGCGAACGGTGCAGGGCCTCGGCGGCCTGGGCGAATCCGCCGTGGTCGACCACGGCCTGCAACGTGCGCCATTGATCAAGGGTCACGCGGGGCGCTTTCATCGATAGCTCCTCTTGTCCTAAGCTGGCCGTCCCCATTGGAGACTGCCGAATGAAAAAATTCTGTTGTGTGTTGCTGGCGCTGCTGCCGCTGACGGCGTTTGCGTACCCGATCGAGGTGGAAAAGAACCTCAACGGCCTGAAGATCGACTACAACACCTTCGACACCGACAACGACATCGGCTCCATTCAGGTGAACAACTACGGCGACGTCGACGCGGCCTGCAAGGTGCGCTTTATCAACGGCCCGGAAGCGCCGCGCACCCGCAACATCGACGTGGCCGCCGGCAAGCACAAGAACGCCACGGCCAAGTTCAACCGCACCATCATCAAGCTGCGCATCAATTTGAGCTGCACCCCGAAGTAACGCCGGTTCTTCTTTGCGGGAGCTTCCCTGAAGGAAGTTCCCCTGAGAAAGCTCCCCCTTGCGGGAGCTTATAAACGAATTTATCGATGCATTACAGCAGATATTTGCGCTTTTTCATCGATGCGGCACTGCTTAAGCTTCACTCCATCGACTTACAACATTCTCGGATGGAGGCTACACACCATGTCCCGCGTTCTGATCATCGAAAGCAGTGCCCGCCAGCAAGACTCGGTTTCCCGTCAACTGACCCAGACCTTCATCAACCAGTGGAAATCCGCGCACCCCAACGATCAGATCACCGTGCGCGACCTCGCCGTGAACCCGGTGCCGCACCTGGACAGCAACCTGCTGGGCGGCTGGATGAAACCCGCCGATCAGCGCAGTGACAGCGAACAGGCTTCGCTGGAGCGCTCGAACGCGCTGACCGACGAACTGCTGGCCGCCGACGTGCTGGTGATGGCTGCGCCGATGTACAACTTCGCGATCCCGAGCACCCTCAAGGCTTGGCTCGACCACGTGCTGCGCGCCGGCGTGACCTTCAAATACACCGAAACCGGCCCCCAAGGCCTGCTCAGCGGCAAGCGCGCCTTCGTCCTGACCGCCCGCGGCGGCGTCTACGCCGGCGGCCCTGCCGACCACCAGGAACCGTACCTGCGTCAGGTGATGGGCTTTATCGGCATCCACGACGTGACCTTCATCCACGCCGAAGGCATGAACCTGGGCGGCGACTTCCAGGAGAAGGGCCTGAACCAGGCCAACGCCAAACTGGCCCAGGTCGCCTGAGCCGTTAATCGCCGGATAATCCCCGGATGGTCTATTGATCCGGCGCAACCCTTCAAGGCTCCACGCGCATCGAACCTCCCTTTGCACTTGTGCTCCTGAGTGCTGTAGCCCGATTGAACGCTTTAGCGAGATCGGGCTTTTTTTTGCCTGCGGTTTTTGCGCTGCGCGGGCAGACGCCATCGCCAGCAGGCTGGCTCCTACCGGGAATCTCTGCTGAATGCAGCCTCTGTTTTCACCACAGAAACCTGTGGGTGCTTACCTGCAAGCGATGAGGCCGGCACAGTCGACATCCCTGCTGCCTGACCCACCGCCATCGCTGGCAAGCCAGCTCCCACAGGTATCGCCGGTGTCCGCAAGATCCCGGAACACCACAAACCTGTGGGAGATTGCCTGCAAGCGATGAGGCCGGAGCAGACGCCATCATCAGCAGGTTCCCACAAGGTTTTGTGCGGATTCGGGATTCGCGGCCCGGGGCAAAAACCGCTATCGTCGCCGCCATCCGAAATCGAGGCGAGCATGGGCTATCTACTTTTTGTCACGCTGATCCAGGCGTTTTCCTTCAATCTGATCGGCGAATACCTGGCCGGTCATGTCGACAGCTACTTCGCAGTGCTGGTGCGGGTGCTGCTGGCCGGGCTGGTGTTCATCCCGCTGACCCGCTGGCGTTCGGTGGCGCCGGCGTTCATGCGCGGCATGCTGCTGATCGGCGCGCTGCAGTTCGGCATCACCTACGTGTGCCTGTACCTGAGCTTTCGCGTGCTGACGGTGCCGGAGGTGCTGCTGTTCACCATCCTCACGCCGCTGCACGTGACCCTGATCGAAGACGCCCTGAACCGGCGCTTCAACCCTTGGGCGCTGATCGCGGCGCTGGTGGCGGTGGCCGGTGCGGCGGTGATCCGCTTCGACCGGATCAACCCGGACTTCTTCATGGGCTTTTTGCTGCTGCAACTGGCCAACTTCACCTATGCCGCCGGCCAGGTGCTGTACAAGCACCTGGTGGCGAAACACCCCAGCGACCTGCCGCACTATCGGCGCTTCGGCTTCTTCTACTTAGGCGCGCTGGCGGTGGTGTTGCCGGCGTTCCTGCTGTTCGGCAAAGCCGACTTCCTGCCCGAAGCGCCGCTGCAATGGGGCGTGCTGGTGTTCCTGGGCCTGGTCGCGACCGCGCTGGGGCTGTACTGGTGGAACAAGGGCGCCTGCCTGGTCAACGGCGGCACCCTGGCGGTGATGAACAACCTGCATGTGCCGGTGGGGTTGCTGCTGAACCTGCTGATCTGGAACCGGCACGAGGACCTGGGCCGCCTGTTCTTCGGTGGCGCGGTGATCCTGGGGGCGGTGTGGATCAGCCGGTTGGGCGTGCGCAGGCCGCTGGTCGCGCACTGACGTTTCCTGTGGGAGCGAGCCTGCTCGCGATGGCGGACGGTCAGGCGATGAGGGGCTGACCGACAGGCTGCAATCGCGAGCAGGCTCGCTCCCGCCCGTGTAAGGGGTCACATCACGTGCTTGTCGGCCTCGGGAAGGCTGGCCGAACCCAGCACCGCCGGCAGCAACCCCGCCCGCAGATCCCCGCCGCTCGGCTGCTGGTACAGGCTCAACCCGAACTCCGGCATCACCGCCAGCAGGTAATCGAAAATGTCCCCCTGGATCCGCTCGTAGTCGGCCCACACGGTGGTGCGGGTGAAGCAGTAGATCTCCAGCGGAATGCCGTGGGCGGTGGTCTGCATCTGGCGCACCATGCAGGTCATGTTCGGCTGCACCTCGGCATGGCTCTTTAGGTAGGCCAGCGCGTAGGCGCGGAAGGTGCCGATGTTGGTCATGCGCCGGCGGTTGGCCGACATCGCGACGTTGCCCTGGGCTTCGTTCCAGGCCTTGAGCTCGGCCTTCTTGCGGGTCATGTAGTCGGTCAGCAGGTGCACCTGGGCCAGCTTCGCCTCTTCGTCGTCACGGATGAAGCGCACGCCGCTGGCGTCGATGAACAGGCTGCGCTTGATCCGCCGTCCGCCGGACTGCTGCATGCCGCGCCAGTTGCGGAACGATTCGGACATCAACCTCCAGGTCGGGATCGAGACGATGGTCTTGTCGAAGTTCTGCACCTTGACCGTGTGCAGGGTGATGTCCACCACATCGCCGTCGGCGCCGACCTGGGGCATTTCGATCCAGTCGCCGACCCGCAGCATGTCGTTGCTGGTCAGTTGCACGCTGGCCACGAACGACAGCAGGGTGTCCTTGTAGACCAACAGGATCACCGCCGACATCGCACCCAGACCGGACAGCAGCAACAGCGGCGAACGGTCGATCAGGGTGGCGACGATGATGATCGCGCCGAACACGTACAAGACCATTTTCGCCAGTTGCACATAGCCCTTGATCGAGCGGGTGCGGGCGTGTTCGGTGCGCGCGTAGATGTCCAGCAGCGCGTTGAGCAGGGCGCTGACCGCCAGCATCAGGAACAGGATGGTGAACGCCAGGGCGACGTTGCCCAGGAACACCGTCGCGGCCTTGCTCAGTTCCGGTACCAGGTGCAGGCCGAACTGGATCACCAGCGACGGTGTCATCTGGGCCAGGCGCTGGAACACCTTGTTGTGGCGGAAATCGTTGATCCAGTGCAGCGCCGGCTGGCGCCCGAGCATGCGGCTGGCGTGCAGGATCAGGTAGCGCGCCACCCGGCCTAGCACCAGAGCGATCACCAGCAGCAGCACCAGGGCCAGGCCGGCGTGCAGGATCGGGTGCTGTTCGAGGGTGCCGAAGAGGTCTTGGGCGTTGAGCCAGAGCTGTTTGAAATCCATGGGCGGGGCGATTCTTCTGTAGGACGCGAGGGACGATTAGAGCATTCAAGACGCTGTGTATTACCGTTGGAGACAAATCAGGCAACAAAAAAGCCACTGTTTGCCACCGTTTGTACAAAGAAACTCGGCCTGAGCGCTCGAAACCGGTAACCTATGCAGCTGTTTTTTGCCCATCTTCGAGGTCGCCCCCGTGTTTTCCCAATTCGCCCTGCACGAACGTTTGCTCAAAGCCGTGGACGAGCTGAAATTTGTCGAGCCAACGCCTGTGCAAGCCGCGGCCATTCCGCTGGCGCTCCAGGGGCGTGACCTGCGGGTGACGGCGCAGACCGGCAGCGGCAAGACCGCCGCGTTCGTCCTGCCGATCCTCAACCGCCTGATCGGCCCGGCCAAGATCCGCGTCAGCATCAAGACCGTGATCCTGCTGCCGACCCGCGAACTGGCCCAGCAGACGCTGAAGGAAGTCGAGCGCTTCTCGCAGTTCACCTTCATCAAGTCCGGCCTGATCACCGGCGGCGAAGACTTCAAGGTGCAGGCCGCGATGCTGCGCAAGGTGCCGGACATCCTGATCGGCACCCCGGGTCGCCTGATCGAGCACCTGAACGCCGGCAACCTGGACCTCAAGGAAATCGAAGTGCTGGTGCTGGACGAGGCCGACCGCATGCTCGACATGGGCTTTGCCGACGACGTGCAGCGCCTGGTCAACGAATGCCCCGAGCAGCGCCAGACCCTGCTGTTCTCCGCCACCACCGGCGGTTCGGGCCTGCGCGAGATGGTCGCCAAGGTGCTGAAGAACCCTGAGCACCTGCAGCTCAACGCGGTCAGCCAACTGAACGAAACCACCCGTCAGCAGATCATCACCGCCGACCACAACCAGCATAAAGAGCAGATCGTCAACTGGCTGCTGGCAAACGAGACCTACGCCAAGGCCATCATCTTCACCAACACCCGGGTCATGGCCGACCGCATCTACGGCCGCCTCGTCGCCCAAGACTACAAAGCGTTCGTGCTGCACGGCGAGAAGGACCAGAAGGACCGCAAACTGGCGATCGACCGCCTCAAGCAGGGCAGCGTCAAGATCCTGGTGGCCACCGACGTGGCGGCCCGTGGCCTGGACGTCGACGGCCTGGACCTGGTGATCAACTTCGACATGCCGCGCAGCGGCGACGAATACGTGCACCGCATCGGCCGCACCGGCCGCGCCGGCGCCGAAGGCCTGGCGATCTCGCTGATCTGCCACGGCGACTGGAACCTGATGTCGAGCATCGAGCGCTACCTCAAGCAGAGCTTCGAGCGCCGCACCATCAAGGAAGTCAAAGGCACCTACGCAGGTCCGAAAAAGGTCAAGGCGTCGGGCAAGGCCGCCGGCACCAAGAAGAAAAAGACCGACGGCAAGGGCGACAAGAAAAAAGCCGCCGCCAAGGCGCCGAACAAGCGCAAGATCGTCAACCGGCCGAAGTCGGATTCGCTGGTGAGCAGCGACGGTCTGGCCCCGCTCAAGCGCCGCAAGCCAGCGCCTGCGGCTGAGTGAGCCACCGCGCACAGCCAACGAAAAACCCGGACAGCGTCCGGGTTTTTTTATGCCCGCCGCGGGTCAGCCTCCCAACAGCCCGGTGGTGTCCGCATCATAGTGCTGCCGCGCCTGATCGGCCGCGGGCTTGAGCCGCGCCAGCAGGGCGGCGGCGTCGTACACCTGGGCGGTCGCCAGGGTTTTGGGCGTCGGCGCGATCGGGATCAGCACGTCCTCACCGCTGCCGTGCAGCCAGATCGCCACAACGCTCAGGGCCGACACGAACAGCACCCGCAGTTCGACGGTCTTGCCCTGCAACTGCGCAGACTGCTCCGCCAGTTTCAACGCATCGACCGTGGCGGCCGCCAGGTTGCCGTGGTTCAGCGACGCGAACTCGGCATGGCCGCGCACGTCGGCCAACTGCGCATCGGCAATCGATACGCCGTCGGCGAACACCAGGTAATGCCAGTTGCCGAGCCTGGCGTCCTTCAGTCCCTTGCCTTGGCTCAGATCCTCCAGGCTCAGCGAGTAGCCGCGATAGGCCTCGCTGAGGCTGATCTGGCCCGCCGCGGCATTGGCGAACTGGCGGTTGACGCCGAAACCCTGGGTCTGCAACGCGGCCTGCAAGGCCGGGCGCAGGGTCTGCACGCCGTTGGAAGGCGCTTTCGGATAAGTCAGTTGCATGTCGAGGCCCTCCTAGTTTTTGGCCGTGAAGTAAGTGTGGGTCCAGTTGCCGCCGCCGTTGTAGGAACCGGGGAACGTGTTCAGCGCGCGGGTCGAGTAGCCGTAGATGGAATCCGCGACCAGCACATAGTTGCCGTTGGTGCCGTAGATCGTCAGGAAATGCGCACCGCCGCCGTACCAGGCGCAGCGCAGGCACACGGGACGGCCCATGTTGATCTGGTTCTGGATGGCCGCCATCTGCAGCGAGCCCTGGTTCATGCCGTTGTAGCTGCGGGTGATCCGCAGTGCCGTGTCCAGGTAGCCGTAGATGTTGCACGGCCCCGGCTGGTTGCAGCAGTTGCGGTCCAGCGCGGTGCTGGCCACGGCGCACTGGGTCCAGGAACCGGTGCCGTAGTAGTTGCCGACCGACGCGGACGCGGCGGCCCAGCACCAGTTGGTCTGGGTCTGCTGCTGCACGGTGAAGTTCAGGCTGGCGGCGAGCGGTGCCGCGAGGGCCGCCGCTTCGACCTCCTCCAGCTGCGGGTCGAGCAGACGGCCGGCCAGGCACCTTGGCAGTGCGTCGGCGTGGCGTGATGGGGTTTCTGTGTTCAACATCGTTCAATCCTCCATGAGTGAAGACAAGCCTCCGGCTTGCGTAGGCGTTGCGTTGTCGCAGAGCCCTCCGGCGCACGAGAGGTGCCATGTCCGATGGCAGGTTCCGGTGACGGGCTCAACGTAACCATAGGATGGATATGCGTTAATGCAAGAAAATAATTGCATTTATGCAAATTCGAGGGCTGCGGACGACGACCGGCTGCCGTGTCCGAAGGGGCGCGAGGTGTTTGCAGGCGACGACGGCGGGTCAGCCCTCAGCCTTTTTCTCGGCGGTGTTCAGTTCCTTCAGGCGTTGATCGATCAACTGGCACTTGTCCGGCAGGTCGGCGCTGGCGGTGCCCAGGTCCATCTTCTGCAACTCGTCGTTGATTTCCTTGGCCTTGGCCGGGTTCTGTTCGGTGAGCCGGGTGACTTGGCGGGCCAGCTCTTCGCGTTTGGCGGTGGCTTCTTCAGGGGTGCAGGCCCAGGCGGGCAGGGCGCAGGCGAGGGTGGCGGCGAGGGTCAGTTTGAGCAGGGTTTTCATCGGTCAGGCCTCACGTGGCGGTCAAGGCGGGTTAACCGGTTGAGGCGCCGTCGATGCTGAAAGTTCATTCGCATCGGCCGCCGATTGACCGTCATCGGGGCTTCACCTAGCATGCGCCACTATTTTGATATCTTTCGCGATCCAAAGGACTGCACATGCTGCATAGAGTCGTCACGGCAGGGCTGCTGCTGGCGCTGACCGGTTGCACCAACATCAAGGTCGAGCCGGTCGCGCCTCAATACAAGATCACGAAACTGTGCATCGAAGAGAACCCGCAAGTGGTGGTGGGCGATTTCGTCGCCGGGATGCAGAACCTGCTGCGCCGCCATTCGATCGAGAGTCAGCTCTACGCCGCGCCCGTTCCGGCCAGTTGCGAATACCGCATGAGCTACACCGCGATCCGTTCGTGGGACTTGTCCATGTACCTGTCAGATGCCAGCGTCCGGCTCTACAAGGGCGACCAACAGATCGGCTTCGCCCATTACTACCTGACCAATCAAGGTGGTTTCGACCTGTCGAAACTCGCCACCGTGGAAGAAAAGATGGGGCCGGTGCTCAATCAACTGCTGGGGCAAAACCAATGAACGGCTTCATCAAAGGTCTTTCGGCACTGCTGCTGATGACGGTGTTGACCGCTTGCGGCCACAACAAACCTTCAAAGCCTTATTTCGACCCGCCCCAGCCGCCCCAAGGCAAGGCGCTGGTCTACATGATGCGCACCCAGGTCCTGCAAGGCAGCCTGTACGACAGCGTGTTCAGCATCAACGACAGCGCCGTCGTCGCCCTCAACGACCGCAACTACTCCTGGGTATACGTGAGCCCGGGCCTGCACAAGGTTTCTGCCGGCCAGCAACCGAACCCACGCAATGTGCGCCTGACCTTGCCGGTCGAAGCGGGCAAGGAGTACTTCGTCGAATACACGCAAGAGCGCTCGATGGAATTCATCCGGGTGCGCAAGGCTGAAGAAGGCAAAGCCATGGTGCGTGGTTATGGGTATTTGCCGGTCGAGTGATGCGGCGGCTTAGTGGAGCAGTGGTCAAGTGATTGCTCTACCGCCCCCCAAACCGAAGAGCTTCATGGGCACAACGGGGAAGCCCTCTCCCCGTTCGCGCTCCTGTTCATTCACCGTGGCAGCACGCCGATTTCGCCCCACCCTCATAGCGGTCATGATGCCGCACCCAGTCCATGATCTCGTCCTCATTCCTGCCCTTGGGCGTGAGGTCGTGAAAGTTGTAGGCGCCCACCAACAGGTCCAGGCCCCGCGCATACGTGGAATAGGTATGGAAGATCGCGCCGGCCTCATCCCGGTAGAACACGCTCAGCCCCGGCATTTCTTCCTCGGCGCTGTCGGTCTTTTCGTAGTTGTAGGTGGCCTTGCCGGCGTCGGCGTCTTCGCTCCGGGCGCAAACGCCGAAGTCGTAGTTGAAATCGGAACCGTCTGACGACACCCAATCGAATCTCCAGCCCATCCGCCGCTTGAAGGCCTGGAACTCGGCGAACGGTGCGTGGGACACCGCCACCAGGGCGATGTCGTGATGGGCCAGGTGCAGGTCGGCGCCGTCGAAGTGGTCGGCCAGGAACGAGCAGCCCTGGCAGCCTTCTTCCCAGCCCTTGGCGAACATGAAGTGGTAGACGATCAGTTGGCTGTGCTCACCGAACAGATCGGCCAGCCTCAGTTCGCCGTCGGGGCCGTGGAAGCGGTAGTCCTTGTCGACCTTCACCCAGGGCAGGGCGCGGCGTTGGGCGCTGAGGCGGTCGCGTTCGCGGGTGAAGGCCTTTTCGTCGGCCAGGTGTCGTTGGCGGGCGGCGAGCCATTCTTCGCGCGACACCACCGGATGATTCTGCACATTCATGATGATTTCTCCTGCGGGGGTTGAAACCGTCTGTCTCAGACTAGTCGTTCACTCAGGGGGGAATTCGACAGACCGCCGGTCGGTCGGCGCCGTGAATCCGGCTGAACGGCACCGGACGCCTCCGGTCACACCTTTTGAGAGCGTTTTCACTGACGCACACCGGAGGTTGAATCGGATGACGACTTACAACTGGGATTTGATCGAGCGCTTGCTGCACGAAGCGCAGAACAGCGCCGGCCACAGCTTCACGCCACGGCCCTACGCCGAGCAGCACGCGGCGGAGAAGGCCGCCGCCGGTGAGCCGATAGACAACCTGGATCACCTGAAGACCCTGGCCTGCGAGTACGAAAAACTGCTGCTATTGCGCGGCTACATCGAGCCCCGGCCGGAAGAGGAAGGCGGCACCGGGGAGAACTTCATCCTGACCCCGCGCGGCGCGAGCCTGCTGAGCCTGATCGACAGCAGCATCCCCGGCAACGACCACCCTCGGCAGGTGCTGGACGAGCAGGAAGATGCGCTGGACGAGCGGACGTTCGACGGGGTGGCCTCCAAGGCGCAGATTGCCTGAGCCTTTCGCCAGCGTATTGCGGTGGCCTCACTGACGCCATCGCCCGCAGGCTGGCTCCTACAGGTATCGCCGGTGTCCGCAGGATCCCTGTACACCACACAAACCTGTGGTTGGGCTCAGGACCGGCGGCCACCTCAAACCACTGTGGGAGCTGGCTTGCCAGCGATTGGGCCATCACAGCCGACCTCTCCGGTGGCTGACAGGCCGCCATCGCCAGCAAGCTGGCTCCCACAGGTCTCGCGGATGGACTCAGAACCGGCGGCCACCCCAAACCACTGTGGGAGCTGGCTTGCCAGCGATTGGGCCATCACAGCCGACCTCTCCGGTGGCTGACAGGCCGCCATCGCCAGCAGGCTGGCTCCCACAGGTCTCGCGGATGGACTCAGGACCGGCGGCCACCCCAAACCACTGTGGGAGCCAGCCTGCTGGCGATGGCGCCCGCCCAGGCACCGCTGGCCTAGCTGCTTTGGGCAGCTTTCAGGCATTTGAGGTCGTTGAAGTCCTTGCGCACGCCCTCGATCTTCTTCAACAGCCGCTGACGCTGCTGCGGCGTGCTCTCGGCCATGAGGTCGACGATCAGCGAACGGGCCTGGGCCTCCGTGTTGGCGTAGGCCGTGCGGTAGTCCGGCGTCCATAAGCTCTCGCGGTTGACCAGAAGCGTCTCGATCCTTTGTGGGAACCCGGGGCTCTGCCGCTGCGCCACCGCCGCGCTGAACTGCTTTTGCCAGTGGGCACGGTTGGCGATCCACTGGGTGTTCTGGTCGCCCAGCGCCGTAGACCAGGCCATTACCCGTCGTTCTTGCGTCACGCTCAGGGGCCCGAGCCAGTCGTTCAGGCGCTTGTCCATGCGGGCGCCGCGTTCGGCGATCTGTTGGTTGAGCGGCGGCTTGAGGTATTCCTGCTCGCGTTTGCGCAGATCCTTGGCGAACGCGTCGTTCATCTCGGCGACCTGCCGGTCGTCCAGCCCTTGCAGCAGTTCGACGGCCGACGGGGTGATCTGCCGGGCGGTCTCGGCGATGGCCTGCTTGGCTTCCGCCGTGCGGGCCTGAAGGGCGTCGTCGGTGACCTGGTTGCGCTCGACCATCGTTTGCAGGCGGTCCAGCCAGTCGAGGTAACCCGGCAACTGCGTGGTGCAGTGCCAGCTCAGGTGCGCCTTGAGGCGCTCGTTGAACCAGCCTTTCTGCTCGCCGTTCATGTCCAGGTAGTCGCTGAGCGTCCACGGAATGATCACGTCGAGGTTGCGGTAGGCCAGGCCGATGCGGCTGCAGGCGCCGAGGGCGAGGATGAAGGCCAACAGGACAAAGAGGTGCTTGAACCGGCGAGACATGGGCGAATCCTTGCGAAAGCCAGTCTGATGTTCATGTGAACGCAGCATGGCCCCGCCGGTTCAGCCGATCAATAGAACGCGCGCTCGGCCTTTAGCGTGACCAGCCCGTCGCATTGGCTGTTGTGGCCGGAGTAGGCTGAGCAGTCGCTGCCGCCGAGGCTGGAGTTGCTGTAGATCAGGTTCAGGTCGATGCCCATGAACGGGCGGGAGAACTTCAGCGACCAGTCGCTGAAGGCGCTGACATAACCGCCGTCCACCGACACCGGCGTGTTCAGCCGGTGGCGGGTGTACTTCATGCTGATGCCGATGCCGAACGGCTGGTTGCCGCCGAAGTCGGCGAACAGAGTGTTGTTGCGCTTGTCCGGATCGTCACTGAAGGCCAGGCCGAAACGGCTGCCGAGCAGGGTCAGGCCGCCGAACAGTTCCTGGCTGTCGGGCGTGTCGACGCGGGGATAGCTGTAGCGGATCGTGCCGACTTCGTAGCCCAGGGTCTGGTCGAAGGGTTGCTTGAAGCCCAGGTAAGAATCGACTTCCAGGTCTTTGCCCGGCGTGATGCCCATGCTGGGCGACCATTGGCCGAAGTAGAAGCCGCTGTCGTGGCTCAGGTCGAGGCCGCCGTGGAAGGCGCCGACCGCCGAAGGCTTGACCAGGCCTTGGGCCATGCTGCGGCTGGGGCTGGTGCCGAGCTTGAGGTCGAAGTCGCCGAGTTCGCGCTGGAAGATCTGCGCAACGGCGCCGGGGCAGGCCAGCAGGCCGACAAGCAATAAACAGAAGGGTTTGAACATGCGTCACTCCTTGAACAGCGAGGGCAGGGCGGTAGGACCTGCTGAAACGCTTTATCCAGACGCGTGCAAGGATACCGGCGAATGATCGGCGCCGGGGGCCGTTCGTCGATTGTCGGTGAGGGATTAAACGCGAGAGAGGTGCAGCGAGGGGCCGGTCCAGACGCTTCGAAGCTCAAAGCGCCTGTGGACGGAGGGGTTACTTCTTGCCCAGGCTGATCTGCCGGGAAGGGGCGTAGGTCTGGCCGCTGACGCCTTTGGCGATCTGCTGGATCTCGCCGCCGGACTTGAGGAACGCGGCGATCTGGTCGTTCAGCGATTCGCTGGTTTCAACGGCTGGAGCGGGCTTGGCTTTGCTGGCGGAGGCTTTGACACGCATGGCGGGCATTGACCTGTAAAAGTGGCTCGGCCGGCCAGACTACCGTAATTCCCCGACAAAATCTGGGTGAATGTCCAGGGCAAAGACCAACCTGAAAAGTCGGATATTGTCGCCCGTAGGTTGAAACGACCCGCTAACCTCCTGTTTTGAATCAGAACGCAGGCGGGCACGGAGGCAAGCGCAGCATGCAGCAGGCCCTTTCGACAATCGGACGAACGGCACCGTTGAAAGGAAGCCCAAGCCATGGGCGAATCTGCCTCGCCGGCCGTTCGTGCCGTCAACGCACCGGACAAAACCGGGTAGAATGCCGCCCACGCAAGTGAGGGTATTGGAAATGGCTTTAGTCGGGCGTTACAACAGTTTGCAAGTGGTCAAGCACACCAGCTTCGGCCTGTACCTGGACGGCGGCGCCGACGGCGAGATTCTCTTGCCCAACCGCTACGTCCCCAAGGATGTGCCCAGCGAAGATGAAGACTGGCTCAACGTGTTCGTCTATCTGGACAGCGAAGACAAACTGCTCGCCACCACCGAGAAACCGAAAATTCAGGTCGGCGAGTTCGCCAGCCTCAAGGTGGTCGAGATCAACAGCATCGGCGTGTTCCTCGATTGGGGCCTGCCCAAGGACCTGCTGCTGCCGTACTCCGAGGAAAAGCGCCAGTTGAGCGCCGGCGACTACTGCGTGGTGCATGCGTACCTCGACAAGCGCACCCGCCGCATCACCGCCACCGCGCGGCTGGACCGCTACCTGGACAAGACCCCGGCCACCTACGCGCCTGGGCAAGAGGTCGATCTGCTGGTCGTCGAGTCCACCGACATGGGCTACAAGGCGATCATCAACAACAAGCATTGGGGCCTGATCCACAAGAACGAGATCTTCAAGTACATGCGCTCGGGCATGCGCGAGAAGGGCTTCATCAAGGAAATGCGCGCCGACGGCAAGATCAGCCTCAGCCTGCAACCGGTCGGCCAGGAAGCGGCGGGCAGCCTGAACGCGAAGATCCTCGCCAAGCTGCGCGAAAGCAACGGCACCCTGGCGGTGAGCGACAAGAGCGATCCGGTGCTGATCAGCAGCCTGTTCGGCGTCAGCAAGGGCAACTTCAAGAAGGCCATCGGGGCGTTGTACAAGAACGGCCAGATCGTCATCCATGCCGACCGCATCGAGCTGACCTGAGTTTTACCGCTGTCTGTGCTGCCCGAACCGGCCTCGTTCCCTGTGGGAGCGAGCCTGCTCGCGATGGACGGCGCAGCCGTCATCCATTTGCCCCGGATCCGTCCGGGGCTTTATTTTCAGCGTTGGGGAAATCTGCCATGACCTGTGTGTTCGAGGTGTCGCGATGAGCGCCGAGCGGCGCAACGCCGACGGTTTCGCCCTGCAAGTGATGATCGGCCTGTGCCTGGTCTGGGGCGTGCAGCAGGTGATGATCAAGTGGGCGGCGGCCGACATCGCGCCGGTGATGCAGGCGGCCGGTCGGTCGGGGATCTCGGCGTTGCTGGTGGGCCTGCTGATCTGCGTCAAGGGCGGCTGGGACCAGGTGGGCGCGACCTGGCGCGGCGGCCTGCTGGCCGGTGCCTTGTTCGGCCTCGAGTTCTTCTTCATCGCCGAGGGGCTGCAACTGACCACGGCGGCGCACATGTCGGTGTTCCTCTACACCGCGCCGATCTTCACGGCGCTGGGCGTGCATTTCCTGCTGCCCGGCGAGCGTCTGCGCGCGGTGCAGTGGTTGGGCATCTGCCTGGCGTTCGTCGGCATCGCCATCGCCTTCGCCGGCGGGGTGTCGTGGGACAACCTCGACCGGCGCATGCTGTTGGGCGATGCCCTGGGCGTGCTGGCCGGCGCCTGCTGGGGCGCGACCACGGTGGTGGTGCGCGCCTCGCGCCTGTCCGAGGCGCCGGTGACGCTGACCCTGTTCTATCAGCTGATCGTCGGTTTCCTCGGCCTGCTGGCGATTGCGCTGTTCAGCGGCCAGATCACCCATGTCAGCCTCACCGGCGTGGCGGTGGCCAGCGTGCTGTTCCAGGGCGTGGTGGTGTCGTTCTTCAGCTACCTGATCTGGTTCTGGCTGCTGCGGCGCTACCTGGCGGCCAACCTGGCGGTGTTTTCGTTCATGACGCCGCTGTTCGGCGTCACGTTCGGCGTGTTGCTGCTGGGCGAGAAGCTGAGCCTGAACTTCATCGCCGGCGCGGTGCTGGTGCTGCTCGGCATCACCTTCGTCAGCGCCGAGCAGTGGGTGCGCCGGCGCCTGCGCAAAGCTCTGGGTCAGCCCTGAGCGGTTGCAGGGCCAGGCCGCCGGCGACCAGCAGGCCGCTGCCGGCGAGCACCAGCGCCGGTTGCAGGCCGCCGCCGAAATGGCTGCTCAGCGCCGCCAGCAACGGGCCGCTGAGCTGACCGACCGCGAAGCACGCGGTCAGCAGCCCGGCGTTGCGCTGGGTGGCGTGGGGCGCCAGCTCCCGCGAGCGCTGCATCACCAGTTGCATGCAGGCCAGGAACGGCGTGCCGCACAGGATCACCCCCAGCGCCAGCCCGGCGCCGCTGCCCAACAGACAGGCGAACACCCCGGCCGCCTGCAGCCACAGGGTGGCCAGCAGCCAATGGCGGGTGGTGCCCCCATCGGGCTTGCGCAGGCTCACCAGCACGACGCCGAGGGCCGACGCCAGGCCGAAGCAGGGCCAGAACAGATCCGCCTGCCATTGCCCGTGGAACTGCGCGTTGGCCATCTGCGACAGGAACGTGGCCGGAATGATGTAACCCACCCCGTACAGTGCGTACACCGCGGCCAGCCGGGCGATGCCGCGGGTCGGCGCGCCGCTGGCCTCGGGGGCTGCGGCCGCCGGAACGGCCGGTTGCGGCAGGATCCGCACGATGCCCAGCAGCATCGCCAGCGCCACGGCGGCGTAGATCAGCCACAAGGTGGCGGACGTCTGGTTCAACAGGTGTGAGGCCAGCGCCAGCAGGCCTGTCAGAAAAATCCCCAATCCCGGCCCGGCAAACACCACCGCGCCCAGCCGTGGGCGACCGGCGGCCAACGCCAGCGGCTGGCTCAAGGCCGTGATCATCACCAGCACCCAGGCGCTGGCCACGCCGGTGCCGAAGCGCAGGATCAGGTGCGACCAGAACCCGTCGGCCCAGAACGAGGCCAGGGTCAGCAGCACGCACAGCCACAGGCCGCCGTGCAAGCGGCCGCGCACCTGCTCCGGCCGACGGGAAAACATCGCATCCACCGCGCCCAGCAGGTAGCCGAGGTAATTGGCGGCGGCGATCAGGCCGGCGGCGGTCAGGTCGACCTGGCCTTCGCTGAGCAGGTGCGGCATTTGCGGGGTGAGGGCGAAACGCCCGATGCCCATGGCCATCATCAGGGCGACAAAACTGGCGAGAAGGCGAATCAGCGGTGACATGGTCGCAGTTCCAGGAAGGTTCGATGACCGTCAGGCTAGGACTGATTGACTTTCTTTAAAATTGAATAATAGTGAGTAACTTGTTCTGTTACGGAGAATACTCGTGGAATTCAGCCAACTGCGGATCTTTCAGGCGGTGGCCGAGGAAGGTTCGATCACCCGCGCCGCCGAACGCCTGCACCGGGTGCCGTCCAACCTGTCGACCCGGCTTAAACAGCTGGAGGAGCAGTTGGGCGTCGAACTGTTCGTCCGCGAGCGTCAGCGTTTACAGCTGTCGCCTGCGGGAAAAGTCCTGCTGGACTACGCCGGCAAGCTGTTCGCCCTGCGTGACCAGGCCAGCGCGGCGGTGATGGGCGGGCAGCCGGCGGGGGACTTCGTGCTGGGCACGCTGTACAGCACGGCGGCGATCCATCTGCCGGCGCTGCTGGCCCGCTATCACAAGCGCTATCCGGCGGTGAACCTGCAAGTGCAGTCCGGGCCCAGCGGTGAGCTGCTCGAAGGACTGCTCACCGGTCGGCTCGACGCGGCGCTGGTGGACGGCCCGCCGCAGCTGGCGGGCATCGACGGCGTGCCGCTGTGCAACGAGCGGCTGGTGCTGATCAGCGAGGCCGAGCACCCGCCGGTGCGCAGCGCCAAGGATGTCGAGGGGCGCGCGGTGTTCACCTTTCGCCATGGCTGCGCCTACCGTGCGCGGCTGGAATCCTGGTTTGCCCACTACCACGCGGCCATGGGCCGGGCGATGGAGATCGAGTCGTATCAGGGCATGCTGGCCTGCGTGATCGCCGGCAGCGGGGTGGCGCTGATGTCCGAGTCGATGCTCGCCAGCCTGCCGGGGCGCGAAGGCGTGGCGGTGCACCCGCTGGCCGAGCCGTTCGCCAGCGCGACGACGTGGCTGATGTGGCGCAGAGGGATGGTCGGCGCCAACCTCAATGCCTGGATCGAACAGCAGCGGGCGCTCTATCCCGTGGCCGGTGAAGACACGCGGGAAACGGCTTGAGCGAACGGTCAGGGATTTCGTCCGATTCAGTAACAGATCATTGCGGATTTCACTGCGCATTGCGTAGGACTTCAGACTATTATCAGTGCGAAGCGGCCTCAGAATTCCGGCCGCTCGGCACCACCCTGAAGGGGGCATGACGATGAAAGAGAAAATTCAGAACTGGCTGCACGATTTGGGTGTTGCCCTCGGCTTGATCGAACCGCCTCTGCAACCCGTACCGATCCGCACCGACGACGAACAGCGCCGGCGTCAGCCGCGTCGCCGGTAACCAAGGCGCAATCCTGTGGCGAGGGCGCCTGCTCCCGCCTACGGCTCAGCCGCCACCCATCACAGGGCCGCTTGGCGGCCCGGCGGGAGCAAGCGCCCTCGCCACACAGACCTGCTCTTCGACTCAGCCGGTCTCGTCCTCAAGCACGTATCAGACAACCGTTCTCAATGCCGGCTGATTTCCATCAGGAACCGACTCAAGTCATTCGCCGTTTTCGCGCGCCTGAGCATTCGGTCTTCCTCCGCGGTGAACGCCGTCAGTCCGAATTCATCTTCCAGATGAAAGATCAGATCTTCGATGTCCGCTTTCTCCAGCCCCAATTGCGCCAGGCTGGTGTTGTCGTCGAATTCGCGGTTCTCCAGCAGGCGAAAGATGAATCGGTGCACGGCGGCGCGCACGGCGGCTCTGTTCATGGCAGTCATTCGAAGGTGTCGACCTGATGGAGTACAGCAGGCTTCACCCGTGCCGGCGCAGCCACTGGTCAATCATTCCCCGCAGATGCTCCCCGGAGAAGCTGCCGAAGTGCCCGCCATGCACCGTGCGCACCGGCAGGCCGTGCAGGCGCCGCAGGCTGGCGGCGTAGTCGTCGAGGTCGGAGTGGTAGGCGTCTTCGATCAGCGGGCCGTCGTAGATGATGTCGCCGCTGAACAGGGTTTGGGTCGCCGCTTCGTACAGGCTGATCCCGCCCGGCGAATGCCCCGGCGTGTGCAGCACCTGCAGCGTGCGGTCGCCCAGGTCCAGCACGTCGCCGTCCTCGACGAAGCCGGTGGCCGGCGCTGCCTTGACCCGGTACTCGGCATAGCACAGCGGGCAGTCCGGGTGGGCCTCGAACATGTCGTCGCCGACGAAGGCGCGGCTCAGGTCGTTGTCGCCGTCCGGCGCCGCCAGGATGTCGGCCTCGGCCGGATGCACCAGCCGCTCGGCGAATTCGTGGTGGCCGGCGATGTGGTCGAAGTGGCAATGGCTGGCCACCGCCACCAGCGGCCGCTCGGTGAGCCAGGGCAGTTGTTCGCGCAGGCTGACCAGCCCCGAGCCGCTGTCGAGCAGCAGGTCCTTGTCGCGGCCTTGGATGTGCCACAGGTTGCAGCGGTAGAACGGCCGGATGTACGGCTCGTGGATCAGGCGGATGCCGTCGCCCAGGGACTGGACTTCGAACCACCGGTCGCGGCTGACGATCTTCATCAATCATTTTCTCCAGACGAAAAAAACGGGTGTGGCAACCGACGCCACACCCGCCGAAGAAAGCATCGAGTCGTTATGTGAAGCTTAGATCGCGCTGGCCACCGGGGCAGGGCGACGGGACATCAGGCTCACCACCACGAAGCTCACCAGGCCCACGGCCAGGCTGTAGTAGATCGGGGTGTTGGCGTCCAGACCGTCCTTGACCATGAACAGCAGCGCCGTGGCGAAGCCCATGCCCATGCTGGCGATGGCGCCGGCGGTGGTCGCGCGCTTCCAGAAGATCGCGCCGATCAGCGGGATCAGCATGCCGCCCACCAACAGGTTGTAGGCCAGGGTCAGGGCGCTGATCACGTCGTTCACCACCAGGGCGATGGCCAGCACCACGGCGCCGGTCAGCAGGGTGAACAGGCGATTGATGCCCAGGCTCGACGGCTTGCCGCCGCGCAGCTTGGGCAGCAGATCTTCGGTCAGGGTGGTGGACGCAGCCAGCAGGCCGGCGCTGGCGGTGGACATCATCGCGGCCAGCGCGGCGGCGATCACCAGGCCGCGGATGCCGTCCGGCAGCGACAGTTTGACGATGGCGGCGAAGGCGTTGTTGACGTTGTCCAGGTCCGGGATCAGCACGTGGGCCGCCATGCCGATCAGGGCGCAGGCCAGGCCGTAGAGGATGCAGTAGACCCCGGCGAAGCTGCCGGCGTACTGGGCCACTTTCTCGTTCTTGACGGTGAACACCCGTTGCCAGATGTCCTGACCGATCAGGATGCCGAAGAAGTAGATCATGAAGTAGGTGATGATCGTGTCCCAGCCGATGGTGGTGAAGTTGAACGCCGCCGCCGGCAGCTTCATCACCAGGTCGTCCCAGCCGCCGACGCGGTACAGGCAGATCGGCAACAGGATGAACATCAGGCCCACGGTCTTGATGATGAACTGGACGATGTCGGTCAGGGTCAGCGACCACATGCCGCCGATGGCCGAGTAGACCACCACCACGCCGCCGCCCAGCAGCACCGAGATCCAGAACGGCAGGCCGAACAGCACCTGCAGCACGGTGCCGATGGCCAGGATCGAGGTCACGCCGATCATCAGCGCGTAGGCCAGCATGATCGCCGCGCTCGCCGAGCGGGCCATCGGGTTGTAGCGCTTCTCCAGCACCTGAGTGACGGTGTAGATCTTCAGTTTCAGCAGCGGCTTGGCCAGGAACAGGTTCAGCGCGACGATGCCGCAGCCCAGGGCCGCGCACAGCCAGAAGCCGGAGATCCCGTGCACATAGCCCAGGCGCACGGTGCCGACGGTGGACGCACCGCCCAGCACGGTCGCCGCCATGGTGCCCATGTACAGGCTCGGGCCCAGGTTGCGCCCGGCGACCAGGAAGTCTTCGTTGGTTTTGGCCTTGCGCATGCCGAAGTAGCCGAGCAAGAGCATGCCGGCCGCGTAGATGAGGACGACGAATAAATCCAAAGCCATGATGGCGTGTCTCCGATTGTCTTTTTTATGTTGAGGCCGAGTTCGATTCCCTGTGGGAGCGGGCTTGCCCGCGAAAGCGGTGCATCCGTCGCATCATTGCCGGATGTGCCGCCGTCATCGCGGGCAAGCCCGCTCCCACAGGGGTACAGCGTTTGGTCAGGCGGCTTGGCGCATGGCCGTCTTGCTCTGTGCATCTGTCTGTCGGCTCCGGGCATCCTGCGGGCCGTACACCAGCGCCGGCTCCGGGAACAGGCTCAGCAGCATCAGGTACAGCACCGAGGCCAGGCCCAGGGTCACCAGCAGGCTGATGTCGATGCCGCCGGCCAGTTCGCCCAGCGGGCCGACGAACTGCCCCGGCAGGTTGACGAAGCACAGGCCGACCGCCGCGCTGGGGATCCAGGCGCCCATGCCGCGCCAGTTCCAGCCGTGGTGGAACCAGTAGCGGCCGCCTCGCTCGCCGCGGGTGAACACTTGCAGGTCGTCCGGGCAGTAGAAGCCGCGGCGCACCACCAGGCCGATGATCATGATCACCATCCACGGGGTGGTGCAGGTGATGATCAGCACGGCGAAGGTCGACACGCTCTGCACCAGGTTGGCCGCGAAGCGCCCGATGAAGATGAAGGCGATCGACAGCACGCCGATCAGCAGCGTCGCCTTGACCCGCGACAGCACCCGCGGGAACACGCTGGACATGTCAAGGCCGGTGCCGTACAGCGACGTGGTGCCGGTGGACATGCCGCCGATCACCGCAATCAGGCACACCGGCAGGAAGAACCAGCCCGGCGACACCGCCAGCAGGCCGCCGACGTAGTTGTTGGCCGCGATGTAGTCCGGCGCCTGGATCGCCACGATAGTGGCGGTGGTCAGGCCGAACAGGAACGGGATGAAGGTGGCGATCTGCGAAAGGATCACCGCCGTCATGATCCGCTGCCGGGAGGTGTCGCGCGGGATGTAGCGGGCCCAGTCGCCGAGGAACGCGCCGAAGGAGATCGGGTTGCTCATGGCCACCAGCGCCGCACCGATGAACGCCGCCCAGAAGCCCGGCTGGCCGAGGCTGACAGTGCCGGCGTACTGCGCATCGAAGGGGCCGGCGAAGGCGAACGCACCCAGCAGGAACAGCAGGCTGGCGCTCCACACCGCGATCTTGTTGACCCACAGCAGGAAGCGGAAGCCGTAGATGCACACGGTCAGCACCAGCACCGCGAACAGGCCGTAGGCCAGGCCCAGGGTCAGGTCGGTTTCCGGCAGGCCGATCAGGCGCTTGGCGCCGCCGATCAGCGCATCCCCCGAACTCCACACCGAGAGCGAGAAGAAGGCGATGGCGGTCAGCAGCGACAGGAACGAGCCGACGATCCGTCCGTGCACGCCGAAGTGCGCACCGGACGACACGGCGTTGTTGGTGCCGTTGAGCGGGCCGAACAGGCCCATCGGCGCAAGGATCAGCGAACCCAGCAGCACGCCCGAGACAATCGCCCAGACACCGGCCTGGAAAGACAGGCCGAACAGCACCGGGAAACTGCCGAGCACGGCGGTGGCGAAGGTGTTGGCGCCGCCGAAGATCATGCGGAACAAGTCCACGGGACCTGCGGTGCGTTCGTGGTCCGGGATCTGTTCGACCCCGTGGGTTTCAATCTGCGTAAGGCTTTGGTCGTTGTTCTTGTTATTCATGATCTGCTCCGATCATCAAGGCGCGCCCATCGTGCGTGGTCGTCGCCTGTTTGGCTAAGGGGGTGGCAGCCCTTCCGGCATTGCGGACAAATGTTCATGGCAGGCCAGCCATAGGCCTTGTTGTTCTAGGCTCGACGCGTGTTTCCTGAACACAATCGTCTCGCGCTCCTGGCTGAAGTGTTGCTCCCCTTGCATGCGCAGCTCGGTGGCCACGTCATGGATGAACACCGCCACGTCACCTTGCAGGCTGACGTAGGCGTTGCTTGAGGTGCACGAGAGCACCTCGAAGCCATCCTCGGCGCGCCAGCTGTCCCACAGCGCCTGATAGGCGTCGCGCGACAGCAGGGGCTGTTCGAGGGTGTGGAACACGAAGCTGGCGTCGGCGCTGAAGGCACCGAAGTAGGCTTCGCGGTCGTTGCGGGCGAAGGCGGACACAAGGTCGGCGGCCGCCTGCAGAACCTGATCACGTTCGTTCATGGCGAACCCTCAGCGGTGGACCACGCCAGGCAGTACGCAGAGCATTTCGTACAGCAGGTTGGCGGCCAGCAGCGAGGTGTTGCCGGTGGTGTCGTAGGCGGGCGAGACTTCTACCAGATCGCAGCCGATCAGGTCGAGGCCCTGGCAGCCGCGCACGATCTCGATCGCCTGGATGGTGGTCAGGCCGCCGATTTCCGGGGTGCCGGTGCCGGGCGCCCAGGCCGGGTCGATGCCGTCGATGTCGAAGCTCAGGTACACCGGGCCGCCGCCGACCTTCTCGCGCACTTCGGCCATCAACGGCTCCAGCGACTTGTGCCAGCACTCTTCGGCCTGCACCACGCGGAAACCCTGGTCGCGGCTCCAGTTGAAGTCGTCGGCGGTGTAGCCCTGGGCCCGCAGACCAATCTGCACCACGCGGTCGCAATCCAGAAGGCCTTCTTCGACGGCGCGACGGAAGGTCGTGCCGTGGGCGATCTTCTCGCCGAACATGTGATCGTTCACATCGGCGTGAGCGTCGATGTGCACCAGGCCGACCTTGCCGTGCTTTTTATGGATGGCGCGCAGGATCGGCAGGGTGATGGTGTGGTCGCCGCCCAGGGTCAGCGGGATCACGTTGTGCTCGAGGATGTTGTCGTAGGCTTCTTCGATGATGCGCACGGCGTCGAGCAGGTTGAAGGTGTTGATCGCCACGTCGCCGATGTCGGCCACCGACAGCGAGTCGAACGGGGCGGCGCCGGTGGCCATGTTGTACGGGCGGATCATCACCGATTCGGTGCGGATGTCGCGCGGCCCGAAACGGGTGCCAGGGCGCAGGGAGGTGCCGATGTCCAGCGGCACGCCGACGAAGGCGGCGTCGAGGCCGGCGGCGGTGTCGAGGTGGGGGAGTCGGAGCATGGTGGCGATGCCGCCGAAGCGCGGCATTTCGTTGCCGCCCAGTGGTTGGTGAAGAATCTTGTCCACGGGTAGGGCCTCATCGTCTTTGTTTTAGTTGTTCGGGTACGCCGCTTACGCAAGGTTAGGGCACCGTTGTGGGCGGATTCTGCGAAATGCCGCAGGTCGGAAGAATCGCTGCGGGCAAATACTTAGTTCAGATTTTTCTGAACTAATGGCGAGGCGCGAGATAGACTTCTCGGCCATCCCCAATTGGGATGACGAATACAAAACCCGTGGGAGCGAGCCTGCTCGCGATGACGGACTGGCGGCTAGCGTCAACGTTGACTGAGCCACCGCCATCGCCAGCAGGCTCGCTCCTGCAGGGTTTTCCGTTGTGTTGAGTTGAGCGCTTTACCCGAGTCCGGAGCATTTGTATGGCCAACGCTTTACCCGACCTGAAACTTTTGCGCATCTTCGTCAGCGTGGTGCGCCATCAGGGATTCGCCAACGCCCAGCAGGAGCTCAACCTGTCGACCTCGGCGATCAGCACCTACATGAGCCAGCTGGAGGCCGCCCTCGGCCTGGTGCTGTGCCACCGCGGGCGCGGCGGGTTCAGCCTGACCAGCAAGGGCGAGCTGTTCCATCAGGAGACCCTGCGCCTGTTGGCCGAGCTCGAAGGCTTCGAGCAGTACGCCGCCGCGCTCAAGGGCGAGCTGCGCGGCACGCTCAACCTCGGGGTGATCGACTCCACCGTCAGCGACAAAGCCCTGCCGTTCGCCGAGGCCATCGGCGCCTACAGCCAGGAGCACCCGGCGGTGCACCTGCACCTGTCGGTGATGAGCCCCTACGAATTGCAGCTGGGCGTGCAGGACAACCGCCTCGACCTGGCCATCGGCGCGTTCTCCACGCGCATGAGCGGCCTGGTGTACATGCCGCTGTACCGCGAGCAGCACTGGCTGTACTGCAGCAACCGTCATCCGCTGTTCACCGAGCGGCGGATCCCCGAGCAGGTCATCACCCAGCAGCGCATGGTCGGGCGCGGCTACTGGAGCCAGGCGGAACTGGCCCGCCACGGCTTCAAGCACAGCGCCGCGACGGTGGAAAGCATGGAGGCGCAGCTGATCCTGGTGCTGTCCGGCGCCTACATCGGTTACCTGCCGGAGCATTACGCCCAAGCCTGGGCCGACAAGGGCGACCTGCGTGTGCTGCTGCCGGCGACCTTCGGCTACCAGGCGCCGTTCTCGATGATCATGCGCCGTGGCCGCAGCCGCGAGCCGCTGATCCAGACCTTCCGCGATTTGCTCAAAGCCCAGCTCAATCAGGCCTGAAAATGTCCAGACCCCAATGCTCGCGCTGCCTGCGCCCCCTAACCCATTGCCTGTGCGCGCTGATCCCCCGCCTCGACAGCCGCACGCGCGTGTTGCTGCTGCAGCACCCGAGCGAAGTCAACCATGCGCTCAACACGGCGCGGCTGGCGGCGCTGGGGCTGACCAACGCCGAGCTGATCGTCGGTGAGGTGTTCGAGGATCTGCCGGCGCTGCTGAACCGGCCGGGGTATCAGGCGCGCTTGCTGTTTCCGGCGGACGATGCGCAGCCGCTGCAGGCCTACGGCGCGTCCGACGAACCGCTGCTGCTGGTGGTGCCCGACGGCACCTGGCGCAAGGCGCGCAAGCTGCTGCACCTCAACCCGTTGCTGGCGGCGCTGCCGCGGGTGACGCTGGCCGACGGCGGGGTGTCCCGCTACCGCTTGCGCAAGGCGCCCGGGCCCGGGGCGTTGTCCACGGTCGAGGCGATCGTCCAGGCCTTGCAGACGCTGGAGGCGCCGGCGTCGTTCGAGCCGCTGCTCAAGCCGTTCGAGGCGTTGATCGAGGGGCAGATTACGGCGATGGGGGAGGAGACCTTCCAGCGCAATCATGCAGAAAAATGACCGGTGCCCTTGCTGACCCCATCGCTGGCAAGCCAGCTCCCACAGGTATCACCGGTGCCTGCAAAATCCAGGCACACCGCAAACACTTGTGGGAGCTGCGGTGCGACGACTCGACTTGCCAGCGATGATGCCGGCACTGCCGGCATTTCTGCTGCCTGACCCACCGCCATCGCCAGCAGGCTGGCTCCCACAAAGGATCCAGTCTGTCCGCAGAATCCCTGTACACCCCACAACCTGTAGGAGCTTGCCTGCAAGCGATGAGGCCAGTTCAGCCGACATCTCTGTTGCCTGGCCTACCGCTATCGCTGGCAAGCCAGCTCCTACAGTGTCCCGTCGAACACAAAGTCCGAGCCCGGCGCTGAACCTGTGGGAGCTGGCTTGCCAGCGATGAGGCCATGCCTATCAGCACAAATTCCGGATAATCACTAGCGTTCGCGCATCGCCTCGGTCCGGGCTTTGAGCACCGGCTTGAGCAGGTAGTCCAGCACGGTTTTCTCGCCGGTGATGATGTCCACCGTCGCCACCATCCCCGGGATGATCAGCAGTGGCTTCACGTCCCCGCCCAAATGGTTTTTGTCGGTGCGCACCTGGATCAGGTAGAAGCTGTTGCCCTTGTCGTCGGTGATGGTGTCGGCGCCGATCAGTTCCAGCTTGGCGCTGAGCCCGCCGTAGATCGTGTAGTCGTAGGCGCTGAACTTGACCATGGCTTTCTGGCCCGGATGCAGGAACGCCACGTCCTGCGGACGCACCTTGGCCTCGATCAGCAGGTTGTCCTCCAGCGGCACGATCTCCACCATGTCGCTGCCTGGCTGCACCACGCCGCCGATGGTGTTGACCTTCAGTTGCTTGATCACCCCGTGCACCGGCGAGGTCACGGTGGTGCGGCTGACGCGGTCGTCGATGGCGATGCTCGACGCGGTGATCTTCGACAGGTCGGTGCGTTTCTCGTTGAGCTCCTTGGCCGCTTCGGAGCGGAAGGTCTGCTCCGATTCGTCGATCTTGCTGCGGATCTCGGCGATGGCCGATTCGGCCCGGGGGATCGCCAGGGTGGTGGCGTTGAGCGAGCCGCGGATCTCCACCGCGCTGCGCTTGAGCCGCAGGATCTCCACCGGGGAGACCGCGCCGGTCTTGACCAGCGGTTCGGACATGTTCATCTCCTGATTGACCAGCGCCAGGCTTGAGCTGAACTGCCCTTGCTTGGAGCGGAACTCGGCCAGTTCCTGGGTCTTCTGCCGCAGTTGCTCGCTGAGAGTGCGCTGTTCGCTGGCCAGTCGCCGCTGCCGTTGTTCGTACAGCGAGCGTTCGTCCTCGGCCACCTGCGGGGCCTTGCCGCTGACTTCGGCGGACACCGTGAACGGCCGGCCCTCGGCCTCCGCCGACAGCCGCTCGACCTGGGCCATCAGCGCATAGCGGTCGGCCTCGCTTTCGCCCTTGTTCGACAGGAACCGGGTGTCGTCCAGGCGCAGCAGGGTGTCGCCCTTGTTCACCATCTGGCCTTCGCGCACGAAGATTTCCGTGACGATGCCGCCCTCCAGGTTCTGGATCACCTGCACCTTGCTCGACGGGATCGCCTTGCCTTCGCCCATGGTCACTTCCTGGAGCACCGCGAACCTGGCCCACACCAGCGCGCTGATCAGCAGCGCCGCCGCCAGCCACACGGTGATGCGCGAGGCCCTGGGCGAATCCTGCAGCGAGGCGCCGGCGGTTTCCGGCATGAACTCGGCCTCGGCGCTTTTGCCGAAGCTGTCGAAGTAGCCGCGCTGTTTTGAAGACGAAGAAGCAGACATGGGGCAACTCCTAGACCGCGGCCGAGCCGACCCGGCCCTTGCGCAGCGCATCGATGACCGCTTCCTTCGGACCGTCGGCGACGATCCGGCCGTTGTCCAGCACCAGCAACCGGTCCACCAGGCTCAGCATCGAGGTGCGGTGAGTGACCAGCAGCAGGGTCTTGCCTTGCACCTGTTCGTGGAGCTTCTGGCGCAGGGCGTCTTCGCTGCTGTTGTCCATGGCGCTGGTGGGTTCGTCCAGCAGCATGATCGGCGGATCCAGCAGCAGCGCCCGGGCCAGCAGCACCGCCTGGCGTTGGCCGCCGGAGAGCAGTTGCCCGCGCTCGCCCACCGGCCGGTCGAAGCCTTGCGGGTGCTGGCGGGCCAGTTCGGTGACGCCGGTCAGTTCGGCCACTTCGAGCATCCGGGCATCGCTGACGTAGCGGGCGCCGAGGGTCAGGTTGTCGCGCAGGCTGCCGGCCAGCAGCGGCAGGTCATGGGCGACGTAACCGACCTGTTGGCGCAGGTCGGCCACGTCCAGTTGGCGCAGGTCCAGGCCGTCGAGCAGCAGCTGGCCTTCGCCGGGCTCGTAGAAGCCCATCACCAGCCGTGCCAGGGTGCTCTTGCCCGAGCCGCTGCGGCCGATGATGCCGATCCGTTCGCCGGGCTTGAGGCTGAAACTGATGTGGTTCAGGGCCGGGGCGTTCTGGCCGTTGTAATGGAAGGTCACGCCGTTGACGTCCAGCGCGCCTTGCAGTTGCGTGCGCTCCAGGGGCCGCTGCTTGCCGTCGCGCTCCTGGGGCAGGGCCATCAGGGCGTCGGTGCTTTTCATGGTCAGCTGCGCTTGCTGGTAGCGGGTGATCAGCCCGGCGATCTGCCCCAGCGGCGCGAGCACACGGCTGCCGAGCATGTAGCTGGCCACCAGCGCGCCGACGCTCAGGTTGCCGGCGATGATGCTGTAGACCCCGGCGACGATCGTCGCCATCCCCGAGAACTGCTGGATGAACAGCGTGCCGTTGGTCGCCAGCGCCGAGAGGTTGCGCGCATGGCTGTCGAGGCGGGTGAGGGCGCCGTGGGTGCTTTCCCACTTGTGCTGGCGCTCGCTTTCGGCGCTGCACGCCTTGAGGGTCTCCAGGCCGCCGAGGGTCTCGATCAGCAGCGCCTGGCGCTCGGCGCCCAGGCTCAGGCTCTTCTGCACGGTGTCGCGCAGGCGGGCCTGGATCACCAGGGCGAACACGATGGTGACCGGGAACGCCGCCAGCGGAATCACCACCAGCCAGCCGCCGAGCAGGCCGATCACCGCCAGCATCAGCACCACGAAGGGCAGGTCGATCAGGCTGGTCAGGGTGACGGCGGTGAGGAATTCGCGCAGGCCCTGGAAGTCGTGGATGCTCTGGGCAAACCCGCCGATGGTCGCGGGCCTGGCCTTCATCGCCATGCCGGTGATGCGCTCGAACAGGGTCGCGGACAGGATCACGTCGGTCTTCTTGCCGGCGGTGTCCAGCAGGTGCGCGCGCACAACCCTCAGCACCAGTTCGAAGCCGGTGCCGATCAAAAGACCGATGGCCAGCACCCACAGGGTCGAGGTGGCCTGGTTCGGCACTACGCGGTCGTAGGTCTGCATGACGAACAGCGGCACCATCAGGCCCAGCAGGTTGATCAGGAAACTGGCAAGGACCGCGTCGCTGTACAGCCATTTCGACAGCTTCAGGGTGTCGCGAAACCACGCCTGCACCCGCGGCACCAGCGGCGAGCGCAGGTCTTCCAGCTCATGGCGCGGCCGGGCGAAGAGGGCCTGGCCGCTGTAGTGCCCGGCGAGCTCTTCGTGGCTGACCCACTGCTCGCCGCCGTCGGCCTCGCTGGGCAGGATCAGCGCCTTGCCGTCGTCGGCCAGGCGCCGCAGCACGGCGGTGCGGCCGTTGTTCAACAGCAGCAGCACCGGCAGGTTGAGCGGGGAAATGTCCTTCAGCTCACGGCGCAGCAGGCGCGCCTGCAGACCGGCCCGTGCCGCTGCGCGGGGCAGCAGGTCCAGGCTCAGGCGTTGCTTGTCCAGGGGCAGGCCGGCGCTCAGGCTGGCGCGGCTGACGATGGCGCCGTGGAGTTTGCAGAGGATCAACAGTCCGTCGAGCAACGGGTCGTCGAAACTCAGCCGCGGATCGATCCCGGTGTTGCCGGGTTCCATGCTGGTCATACCGATCGCTCCCCTTGATGAAGGGCCGATGACCTGCGGCGAGGGAGCAAGCGCCCTCGCCGCAGCGAATCACTTCAGACGAGCTACTTCAGTTCGGGCAGACGCGCCTCGTTCTTCACTTCCGTGGCGGCGATTGCGTCGGCGGGCAGCACCACCCGTTGCTTGCTCAGCAACTGGCCCATGTTCGCCAGCACCCGGTACATCGAGAACTCTTCGGTGTAGCGGATCTCGGTGTAGCGGCGGTTGGCGTTGTACAGCTCGTTTTCGCTGTCGAGCAAGTCGAGCAGGGTGCGCTGGCCGAGGCCGAACTGATCCTGGTAGGCGGCGCGCACGCGCTTGGTGGTCTCGGCGTATTCGCGGGCGGTCGGGGTCTGCTTCTTGGCGTTGACCATCGCGTTCCACGCCAGGTGGATGTTCTCGTTGAGCTGGCGCAGGGCGTTGTTGCGGATGTCCATCGCCTGGTTGATCTGGTGCGCGTCGGACGCCAGGCGAGCCTTGTCGCTGCCGCCGCGGAACAGGTTGTAGTTCATCACCACGCCCACGCGCCATTCGTTGTCGTGGCCTTCGTCGCCCTGCACGTTGTTGTTCGCGCCCACGGCGGCTTCGGCATCGAAGCGCGGGTAGAACGGCGACTTGGCGACTTCGTACTGGCTCTCGGCCGATTGCACGTCGGCCTGGGCGGATTTCAGGTAAGGGTTGTTCTCGACCATGCTCTGCTGGGCCTCGCGCAGGTCGGCGGGCATCTCGCCGCGGGTCGAGGGCGGGGCCTCCAGCTCGTCGGGCATGCGCCCGACCACGCTGTAGAAGTTCGACTCGGCGTCGGCCAGGTCCACCTCGGCGGTGTCGAGGTTGTTCTGCGCCAGCGCCTTACGGGCCACCGACTGGTCGGAGTCGGCGGTGCTGCCCACGCCGCGTTCGGTGCGCAGGCCGATCTGGTCGTTGACCCGCAGGTGCGCCTGCAGGTTGTTCTTGGCCAGGGTCACCAGTTCGCGGCGCTTGAGCACTTCGAGGTAGACCTCGATGGTGCGCAGGGCCAGGTCCTGGGCGGTGCCTTGCGCATAGTAGGCGCGGGAGTTGGACACGCCCTTGGTGCGCTCGACCTCGTTGGCGGTGTTGAAGCCGTCGAACAGCATCTGCCGCAGGCGCAGTTCGGACTGGGTGTAGTTGAGGATTTCGGTGTGGTGGTTGCCGAAGGCCCGGGTATTGGTGTTGTCGCTGTAGCCGCGCCCGTAGGCGGCGTTCAGGTCCACCGACGGGTAGAAGCCGCCCTTGGCGACCTTCACCTGCTCATCCGCGGACAGGCGGGCGTCCACGCGCGAGGCCAGTTCCGGGTGGGTGGCGATGGTGCTCTGGATGGCTTCGGTGAGGTTCATGGCCTGAGCCTGGGAAGTGCAAGCCATGGCCAGCAAAACCGCACTGCAGAGGGGGGTCAATACGCGCATGGTTTACATCTCCCTGAGTCCTGATGGTGTTTCACTGTCGCCAATTTATTGACGATTTTTGTTGTAAAAAGCGTTTCATCTCTTTAACAACAGAGCTAAGAACATCCTGAAGCGTAGCTAAGAAAAATTTTTCATATGGGTTATGCCGAAAAAAACTTATGCGCTTGGCCGAAACCGGCACATTGTTCCTCTCGAAAGCCTTTGTTTTATGAGCTTTAGGGAGCACAGAAAGGCTTGAGGAAAGTTCCACTCACTTTGCGACATACGGCGAAGTACTGCTAAAGGGGAGGGACGCGTAGCGGTCAATGGGCGACAGTTTTTTGTCACTCGGGTGATTCACCACCGTTACGTAGCGCTAGTGGGCGTGCTGCAGTGATCAGGGATCACAAGTGCTTGAGGGCACTGACATTTCCCGGTCCTGCGCGACCTGCGAAACGAACTGCCGAGGTGCGAGAGCGTCGCCCCGGCAACCCGCTTGAGCCATGGGCTGCTTCGCGAACCAGCGCCGACGGTGGTCGGCAGCGGAGGAAATGCACATGGCAACGCTCATCGGGATCGTCACTAAGGTCGTGGGTCAGGTTTTTGCGGTGGGGGGCGACGGCAGCCGTCGCGCCTTGGTCGAAGGCGACCGGCTCTACGCCGGCGATCAGCTGGTCACGGGGGCCGAAGGCGCCGTGGCGGTGCACCTGCAGAACGGCCAGGAACTGACGCTGGGCCGCGACAGCAGCCTGACCATGACCGGCCAGTTACTGGCCCATCAGGCCACCCATGTCGACACCCCGGAAGCGCTGACCCCCAGTGAAGCGCAGCTGACCGACGTCGAGCAGATCCAGAAAGCCATCGCCGCCGGCGAAGATCCGACGAAATCCGCTGAAGCCACCGCGGCCGGCCCGGGTGCGACCGGCGGTGCGCCCGGCGAGCTGGGCGGCGGCCACAGTTTCGTGCTGCTGACCGAAGTGGGCGGGCGGGTCGATCCGATCATCGGTTTCCCCACCGCCGGGTTCGGCGGCATTCCCGAGTTTCCCGAAGAGCGCCACAACGCCGTGATCGACAACGGCGACAACACCCCGGCGCCGGTCGTGCCGCCGGTCAACAATCCCGTCACCCTCAGCGGCCTCGACGTGCCGGGGGGCGAACTGACCGTCAACGAAGCCAACCTGCCTGACGGCTCCGCCGCCAATCCGGGGGCGCTGACCCAGACCGGCAGCTTCACGGTCTCCGCTCCCGACGGCCTGACCAGCCTGAGCATCGGCGGCATCAACGTGATCGTCGGTGGCGTGGCCGCAGGTTTCCCGCAGTCGGTCACCACGCCGCTGGGCAACACCTTGACCGTCATCGGCTACAACCCGGCGACGGGCACCGTGACCTACAGCTACACCCTCAACGGCAGCGAGACCCATGCATCGGGCGACGGTGCCAACAGCCTCGGCGAACACTTCACCGTGGTGGCCGGGGACAGCAACGGCGACACCTCGACCGGCTCGCTGGACGTCAACATCACCGACGACGTGCCCAAGGCCGTGGACGACAGCAATGCCTCGACCGCCTCGGAAACCACCCTCACCCTGACCGGCAATGTGCTGCCCAACGATGTTCAGGGCGCCGACCGCATCCCCGTCGGCCCCGACAGCGGGCCGGTGGTGAGCGGCACGTTCGTCGGCACCTACGGCACCTTGGTGCTCAACGCCAACGGCACCTACACCTACACGCTCAACACCAGCGACGCCGACTTCAAGAACCTGCACGGCGGCGGCAGCGGCACCGAGACCTTCACCTACACCCTGCGGGACGCCGATGGCGACACCAGCACGGCGAACCTGGTGCTGCAGGTCCACAACAATGACGATCCCGTCGTCATCGGCGGATTGAACGTCGAAGGGGGCGAAGTGACGGTGTTCGAGAAGAACCTGTCCCTTGGCAGCGCGCCTGATTCGGCGGCGCTCACCCAGAGCGGCACGTTCACCGTCACCGCTTTGGACGGCGTCACCACCCTGACCGTGGGCGGCATTGCCGTGGTCACCAACGGCGTGGCCGCCGGCTTCCCGCAATCGGTCACCACACCGCTGGGCAGCACCTTGACCATCACTGGCTTCAACGCCGCGACCGGCGTCGTGAGCTACAGCTACACCCTGGTCGACAACGAGGCGCATCCCAACGCCAACGGCGCGAACAACCTGCCTGAGCAGTTCGCCGTCACCGTGGTGGACGACAACGGCACCACCGCCAACGGCACGCTGGACGTGAACATCATCGACGACCTGCCGAAAGGCGTGGATGACAGCAACGCGTCGACCGCCTCGGAAACCAACCTCACGCTGACCGGCAACGTCCTGACCAACGACGTGCAGGGAGCCGACCGGGTTCCGGTCGGGGAAAGCACCGGGCCGATCACCGCAGGGACTTTCGTCGGGACTTACGGAACGTTGGTGCTGAACGCCAACGGCACGTACACCTACACCCTCAACACCAGTGATGCCGACTTCAAAGCCCTGCACGGCGGGGGCAACGGCACGGAAACGTTCACCTACACCATCACCGACTCGGACGGCGACACCAGCACCGCCAACTTGGTGCTGAACATCCACAACAACGACGATCCGGTGACCATCAGCGGCCTGGACGTGAACGGCGGTGAGCTGACCGTCTACGAGAAAAACCTCAGCGACGGCAGCGCACCGGACTCGGCAGCGCTGACCCAAAGCGGAACCTTCACCATCACCGCGCTGGACGGCGTTACCACCCTGACCGTGGGCGGCATCGCCGTGGTCACCAACGGCGTGGCCGCCGGCTTCCCGCAATCGGTCACCACACCGCTGGGCAGCACGCTGACCATCACGGGCTTCAACGCGGCGACCGGTGTCGTGAGTTACAGCTACACCTTGGTCGACAACGAGGCGCACCCGACCGCCAACGGCGCCAACAACCTGCCCGAGCAATTCGCCGTCACCGTGGTGGACGACAACGGCACCACCGCCAACGGCACGCTGGACGTCAACATCATCGACGACCTGCCGAAAGGCGTGGATGACAGCAACGCGTCGACCGCCTCGGAAACCAACCTCACGCTGACCGGCAACGTCCTGACCAACGACGTGCAGGGCGCCGACCGGGTTCAGGTCGGGGAAAGCACCGGGCCGATCACCGCAGGGACTTTCGTCGGGACTTACGGCACGTTGGTGCTGAACGCCAACGGCACCTACACCTACACCCTCAACACCAGCGATGCCGACTTCAAGGCCCTGCACGGCGGGGGCAACGGCACCGAAACCTTCACCTACACGATCACTGACTCGGACGGCGACACCAGCACCGCCAACTTGGTGCTGAACATCCACAACAACGACGATCCGGTGACCATCAGCGGTCTCGACGTGAACGGTGGTGAACTCACCGTCTACGAGAAAAACCTCAGCGACGGCAGCGCGCCGGACTCGGCGGCCCTGACCCAGAGCGGCACGTTCACCATCACCGCGCTGGACGGCGTTACCACCCTGACCGTGGGCGGCATCGCCGTGGTCACCAACGGCGTGGCCGCCGGCTTCCCGCAATCGGTCACCACACCGCTGGGCAGCACCTTGACCATCACTGGGTTCAACGCCGCCACCGGCGTGGTGAGCTACAGCTACACCCTGGTCGACAACGAGGCGCATCCGAACGCCAACGGCGCCAACAACCTGCCCGAGCAATTCGCCGTCACCGTGGTGGACGACAACGGCACCACCGCCAACGGCACGCTGGACGTCAACATCATCGACGACCTGCCGAAAGGCGTGGATGACAGCAACGCGTCGACCGCCTCGGAAACCAATCTGACGTTGACGGGCAACGTGCTGACCAACGACGTGCAGGGCGCCGACCGGGTTCCGGTCGGGGAAAGCAGCGGGCCGATCACCGCAGGGACTTTCGTCGGGACTTACGGCACGTTGGTGCTGAACGCCAACGGCACGTACACCTACACCCTCAACCCCAGTGATGCCGACTTCAAGGCCTTGCATGGCGGCGGCAACGGCACTGAAACCTTCACCTACACCATCACCGACTCGGACGGCGACACCAGCACCGCGAATCTCGTGCTGAACATCCACAACAACGACGATCCGGTGACCATCAGCGGCCTGGACGTGAACGGCGGTGAGCTGACCGTCTACGAGAAAAACCTCAGCGACGGCAGCGCACCGGACTCGGCAGCGCTGACCCAAAGCGGAACCTTCACCATCACCGCGCTGGACGGCGTTACCACCCTGACCGTGGGCGGCATCGCCGTGGTCACCAACGGCGTGGCCGCCGGCTTCCCGCAATCGGTCACCACACCGCTGGGCAGTACCTTGACCATCACTGGGTTCAACGCCGCGACCGGCGTCGTGAGCTACAGCTACACCCTGGTCGACAACGAGGCGCATCCCAACGCCAATGGCGCCAACAACCTGCCCGAGCAGTTCGCCGTCACGGTGGTGGACGACAACGGCACGACGGCCAACGCGACCCTCGATGTGAACATCATCGACGACCTGCCGAAGGGCGTTAACGACTCCAACGCCAGCACCGCGTCGGAAACCAATCTGACGTTGACGGGCAACGTCCTGACCAACGACGTGCAAGGCGCCGACCGCGTACCGACCGGCCCCAACGCCGGCCCGATCACGGCGGGCACCTTCACTGGCACCTACGGCACCTTGGTGCTGAACGCCAATGGCACCTACACCTACACCCTCAACACCAACGATCCGGACTTCAAGAACCTGCATGGCGGCGGTAACGGCACCGAAACCTTCACCTACACCATCACCGACTCGGACGGTGATACCAGCACCGCCAATCTCGTGCTTCAGATCCACAACAACGACAACCCGGTCATCATCTCCGGCCTGGACGTGAACGGTGGCGAACTCACCGTCTACGAGAAAAACCTCAGCGATGGCAGCGCGCCTGACTCGGCGGCCCTGACCCAAAGCGGCACGTTCACCATCACCGCACTGGACGGCGTCACCACGCTGACCGTCGGCGGCATCGCCGTGGTCACCAACGGCGTGGCCGCAGGCTTCCCGCAATCGGTCACCACGCCGCTGGGCAGCACGCTGACCATCACCGGTTTCAACGCCGCGACCGGCGTGGTCAGCTACAGCTACACCCTGGTCGACAACGAAGCCCATCCGAACGCGAATGGCGCCAACAACCTGCCCGAGCAGTTCGCCGTGACTGTCGTTGACGACAACGGCACGACGGCCAACGCAACCCTCGACGTCAATATCATCGACGACCTGCCGAAGGGCGTTAACGACTCCAACGCTGGCACGGCCTCGGAAACCAACCTCACCCTGACCGGCAACGTGCTGACCAACGACGTGCAAGGCGCCGACCGCGTACCGACCGGCCCCAACGCGGGCCCGATCACGGCGGGCACCTTCACTGGCACCTACGGCACCTTGGTGCTGAACGCCAATGGCACCTACACCTACACCCTCAATACCAACGATCCGGACTTCAAGAACCTGCATGGCGGCGGTAACGGCACCGAGACCTTCACCTACACCATTACCGACTCGGACGGCGACACCAGCACCGCGAATCTCGTGCTGAACATCCACAACAACGACGATCCGGTGACCCTCAACGGCCTCGACGTCAACGGCGGCGAACTGACCGTCTACGAGAAGAACCTCAGCGACGGCAGCAGCCCCAACGCCTCCGCGCTGACCCAAAGCGGCACCTTCACCGTGACGGCCCCGGACGGTCTGCAAACCCTGACCGTGGGCGGCATCGCCGTGGTCACCAACGGCGTGGCCGCAGGCTTCCCGCAATCGGTCACCACGCCGCTGGGCAGCACGTTGACCATCACCGGCTTCAACGCCGCGACCGGCGTCGTGAGCTACAGCTACACCCTGGTGGACAACGAAACCCACCCGACCGCCAACGGCGCCAACAGCCTCACCGAGAACTTCAACGTGGTGGCCACCGACGGCGACGGCAGCACCGCGAGCGGGCAGATCAATGTCAACATCATCGATGACCTGCCCACCGCCAAACCCGACACCGGCTCGGTGGCGGAGGGCGGCACGGTCAACGTCAGCGTGCTGGGCAACGACGTCAGCGGCGCCGACGGCGCGGCCACCGTGGTGGGCGTGCGGGCCGGCGGCAACACGTCGACCTCGGCCATCGGCGGCCTCAACAGCAACATCAACGGCACCTACGGCTACCTGACCCTGGACGCCGCCGGCAACGCGGTCTACCACAGCAACCCGAACTCGGTGAGCCCGCCCGGCGCCACCGACACCTTCACCTACACCATCCGCGACACCGACGGCGACGAGAGCACCACCACGATCACCATCAACGTCGCCGATTCCAACCTCAAGGCGTCGGTCGACCAGGATGTGACCGTCTACGAAAAAGCCCTCGACCTGACCAAGGACGGCCAAGACCTGGCCGCCGGCACGGTCACCGGCAGCGAGCCGGGCAACACCGGCGAAACCATGTCCGGCACCCTGGTCGGCTCGGTCACCGGCGGCAGCGGGGCGATCACTTACACCCTGGTCGGCAGCGGCACCGGCACCTACGGGCAGATCCTGCTCAACGCCGACGGCACCTACACCTACACCCTGACGTCGGCGCCGAAGACCACGCCCAACGCCAACGACGGGCCGAACGTGCTGAGCGAAAGCTTCACCTACAAGGCCACCGACGCCCTGGGCAACTCCACCACCAGCACCATCGTGGTCAACATCGTCGACGACGTGCCCAAGGCCGTGGCATCCGACCGCTCGGTGGCGGCGGTGGAGATCGACTCCAACATCCTCATCGTGCTCGACATCTCCGGCAGCATGGCTGACGCCTCCGGCGTGCCGGGCCTGTCGCGGCTGGACCTGGCCAAGCAGGCGATCAGCGCCTTGCTCGACAAGTACGACGACCTGGGCGACGTGAAAGTGCAGCTCGTCACCTTCAGCAGCAGCGCCACCGACCGCACCTCAGTGTGGGTCGACGTGGCCACCGCCAAGACGATCCTGGCCGGCCTCAGCGCCGGCGGCGGCACCAACTACGACGCCGCCGTGGCCATGCTGCAGACGGCGTTCAACACCTCGGGCAAACTCACCGGGGCGCAGAACGTCGGCTACTTCTTCTCCGACGGCAAACCCACCACCGGCCAGGAGATCGGCACCGCCGACGAGGCCGCGCTGAAGGCCTTCCTCGACGCCAACAACATCAAGAACTACGCCATCGGCCTGGGCAACGGCGTGAGCAACGCCAACCTCGATCCGCTGGCCTACGACGGCATCAGCCACACCGACACCAACGCGGTGGTGGTCACCGACCTCAACCAGCTCAACTCGGTGCTGTCGGGCACCGTGCAGGGCGCGCCGGTCACCGGTTCCCTGCTGGGCGAGGGCGGTACGTTCGGCGCCGACGGCGGCTTCATCAAATCCATCGTGGTGGACGGCACCACCTACACCTACGACCCCAAAGCCAACAGCGGCCAGGGTTCGCTGACCTTCAGCGGCGGCACCAACCACGGCACCTTCAACACGGTCAACAACACCCTGAGCATCGCCACCAACAACAGCGGCACCCTGGTGATCAACCTCGACTCCGGCGACTACAGCTACACCTCGCAGAAGACCACCACCACGGTCATCACCGAGAACATCGGCTTCACCGTCAGCGACAACGACGGCGACCTCGCCAGCTCGACGCTGACGGTCAAAGTGATCCCCAACTCGCCGCCGGTGGCGGTGGACGACCACATCATCACCAACGTGCTGTCGGGCAACATCGTGGTGCCGGGGGAACTGCTGCTGGCCAACGACAGCGACCCGGACGGCGACACCCTCAACGCCTCGCCCACCAGCTTCAACACCGGCTGGGTGGCCAAGGGCGCGGACTTCACCGGCTCAGGCGCCATCAACTTCTCCGGCACCAGCAACACCGCCGCCAACCAGAGCCTGGCCGACGTGCGCAATTCGTTCGCCGCCAACGCCGCGACCATGACCGCCGTGCTGGTGGTCAGCGGTTACCTGGGCGCAGTGACCAACGCCAACGCCAACGACGAGGACCTGATCACCATCAAGCTGAAACAGGGTGAGACCCTCAACCTGGACCACAACCTGGCGGCCGGGCACATCACCATGGAGTACTCGCTCAACGGCGGGGCGTTCGTCAGCATCGCCGACGGCGGCACGATCACCGCCGGCGCCGACGGCACCTATCAGATCCACCTGACCAACATCACCAACACCAGCGGCGGCAACGCCAACGCGGCGGAGAACTACCAGCTGACCATGACCGTGAACTACGCCGGGGCCCAGAACACCACCCCGGACTACCACGGCACCTACACCGCCAACGACAACCACGGCGGCAACGACACGGCCAACGTGACCATCAGCTACCAGGACGGCCACACCCTCACCGGCACTTCGGGCGATGACGTGCTGGTGGCCGGCAGCGGCGACAACATCCTCAACGGCGGCGACGGCAACGACGTGCTCACCGCAGGTTCCGGCAACAACGAACTGCACGGCGGCGCCGGCAACGACTTGCTCTACAGCGGGCCCGGCAACGACCTGCTCGACGGCGGCAGCGGCATCGACACCGCCAGCTACGCCCACGCCACCGCCGGGGTGACGGTCAACCTGAGCCTGCTCGGTGCGCAGAACACCGTGGGCGCCGGGACGGACACCCTGACCGGCATCGAAAACCTCGTGGGTTCGAACTTCAACGACACCCTCACCGGCGACAGCAACAGCAACGTCATCAACGGCGGCCTGGGCAACGACATCCTCAACGGCGGGGGCGGCGACGACCTGCTGATCGGCGGGATGGGCAACAACACCCTCACCGGGGGACCGGGGGCCGACACCTTCCAGTGGCTCAAGGGCAACAGCGGCCACGACACCGTCACCGACTTCACCCCCGGCACCGACAAGCTCGACCTGTCGCAACTGCTGCAAGGGGAGAACGGCACGGCGGCGTCGCTGGACGACTACCTGCACTTCACCGTCACCGGCAGCGGCGCGTCGGTGGTGACCACCATCGATGTGAGCGCCATGGCCGGCGCCACGCCGAACCAGACCATCGACTTGGCCGGCGTCAACCTGGCCAGCCACTACGGCGTGACGCCGGGGGCGGGCGGGGTGATCGCGGGCGGGGCGGACACGGCGACGATCATCAACGGGATGCTGAATGATCATTCGTTGAAGGTGGATACGGTGTAAGCGGAAGTTGAAACGGCAAACCCGCTTTCCCGAATGCCTGGGTCAGCGGGTTTCCGACTGTGTCTGTCGACTATTCCTCAGGGGACTGTCGTCATTTGAGGCCTACGCCATTGGCTCCTCCTGCATAGGGATAGGTTCCGACCGACCATTGCTCACCCGTGATGATGGACAGCACGTGCTTGCCACCCAGCGGCCAAAAGGCATTGCTATTGTCTGTCGACCAGCAACCGCTGTAATACGCGTCTCCAGGCCATCTGCGGCCAAAAATCGAACTCAATTCCCGCAGTTCTCCAAGGTTGGGCAGTCGGGTTCCCGCATTGCTCGCCGCTTGTTCCATTTCGCCCCATCTCCCCCTTCCGACGAGGATGCAATGAATGACCCCGGAAACCGACACCGTGTAACTCAAGGACTGGTTGCTTGTGTCGCGTACCGTAATGCTGGCCTGGCCACGGCCCCTGACCGTCACATATCCGGTTGAGTCAACGACCGCCACTGATGGGTTGCTGGAACTGTAGGTATAGGGCGGTAGGCCGCCGGAAGCCTGATAGTGCACGGATGTTCCCCCGCCAAACGCCGGCAATATTTGGGGGTATTGCGGCAGGATGTAGCACTTTCCGCTCAACGTCACCGGACTGGTGTTGAAGTTCAACGGCGATACCACGGTAAAGCTCCGCGCATTGGACACCTGCCCGGTGCTGACGGCCTTGGCCGTGATCGAGTGCGCGCCCAAGGCCACATTCAGCGTGGTGCTCCAGATATTTCCCACGGCCCGCACCGTGTGATTGGGCACATTGTTGTCGTGGATCTGCACTTCGTGATTGGGGGTGACGCTGCCTTGCAGGGTCACGGTCGTTCGGGTCGTCCGCCCGCCATTCGGCACTTCACCGTTCGAATCCCTCACCGAGGTGAGCGTCGGGGCAACGTGCTCGGCCACCACGAACGTGCGCGGCGGCGCGGACACCGGGCTGTCGCCGTACAGCGCCAGGGCGGTCAGGCTGTACGCCTTGGCGGTCAACCCGTTGACGACGTGGCTCCAGTCGCCCTGAGCGTTGGCAAGCGGTTCGCCCAGCGCCTGCGTGCCGTCGAGCAGCCGCACCTTCTGGCTCGGGCTGGCCGTGCCCCTGACGGTAACGGTCCGGTCATAGGTGGTGGCGCCGTTGGCGACGCTGCCAAGGGAATCGGTGACGTTGGAAATCACCGGTTTGTTGGCGACGGCCACCGTGAACGCCCACGGCGGGCTGGTCACCGGGTTGGCGTCATACAGCGCCCGGGCGGTGAGGTGATAGGCCTTGACCGTCAGGTTGTTCAGCACCTTGCTCCAGACACCTTCCGAACCGGTGCCGCCCGGGGCGACGTCCGCCGAGCCGTAGGAGTTGGCCCCGTCGAGAATCTCCACTTTCTGCCCACGGGTCGCCGTGCCCGTCACGGTGACCTGGTCGTTGTAGGTCACGCCGCCGTTCGCCACCGTGCCCCATTGGTCGGTGACCCGGGTGATCGCCGGCGTCAGGTAGTCGTAGCGGGTGCGGATCGTCAGGTTCAGCCGGGGAAACTCAATGGCGGTGTGCTCCTGCACGTCGCCGTCGAACGTCACCTTGCACACGACCGACGCCGATGAAGCGTGATCCAGTTTCAGCAGCTCGGAACGGGGCAGGGTTTCCTTCAGACCGGCGCTGACTTGTCCGGTGGTGATGAGCGCACCGTCCAGCAACACAATGCGGTAATCACTGCCGTCCAGCGCCTTGCCTTCCAGGCGCAGCCACAAACGTTGCTCAAGCGCGATGTAAGGCCAGACCTTGACCTGTACATCCGGATCGCCGGCAAATTCCATCAGATCCAGCACCTGATTGACCGCTTGCGGCACCTCCGGGCGCGGCAGCTCGGTTTCCGGTGACTGGAACCGCAGCACGTTGAGCGTCAGCAGCTCCGAGGTGGTCCAGAAGTTGTAGCGCTTGACGTCATAGGTCACCGCCACCGGCCGGCCGATGTTGGGCCCCACCACCGACGCCGGCAGATGGAACTGCACCCGGCCGCTGGCGTCGGCCGGCAGTTCCAGGTCCTCCGACGTACCGGCGCCGGGTGTGCCGCGCCACTTCAGGGCGATGGTGTCGAGCGCCGGATCCATGTTGGCGTACGCCACCGCCACATCCACCCCGCCCAGCGCCTTCATCGGGTCGAGGCTGTCGCCGTCGGCCTGGATCACGTCGGGCGGCGGCAGCTCCCCGACCAACTGCCCGATCAGCAGCTCATACGTGGCCGAATAGCTCAGCAGCCCGGTGGCCGCATGCTTGAGGGTGTAGCGGATCTTCACGTACTCGCCGATGCTGGGCGTGACGAAGCGGGCGTCCACCCGGAAGTTCACCGGCTTGCCGGCCGACACGGTGGTGATGGGCAGCCAGTCGCTGGTGCTGATGTCGGCGCTCACGGCGGTCCAGTAGTAGGTCAGGATGTCGTCCTTCACCGTGCCGGTGTAGCCGACCCGCACCGTCACCTTTTCGTACACCCTGGCCGGGTCGAGAACGCCCTCGATGGCCTCGGGCACGTCTGGCGCCGGCAAGGTCGCCGGAATCGCCTGCACTTTCAGCAGCAGGTGTTCGGACTCGCTCGTGCCGTAGGCTGCGGTGTCGTTGGTCACCCGGTACCAGAGATCCAGGCGGCCATTGACCAGCAAGCCGATGTGCTCGCTCATGACATACAGCGTGACACGTTTCGCCACGGCGTCGTTGCGGCTGATGTCGTACTGCTCCGTGTGCACATAGGGCGCGCCGTTGGCCAGGGTGCCTTCCCAGATCAGCTCGACAGTGTCGCCGTCCGCCATGCCGGGGTAATGGATGTCGACGGTGGCGTGGTTCACGCCCGGCTCAAGGACATCGCCCACCGCTTCGCGCACCACTGGGGCAGGGTGGGCGTACACATCGCCGATCACGTTGGCGAAGGTGTGCTTGGAGGCCAGCGGCGGTTGGCCGTCCTTCTTGGTCAGCATGTAGAACACATCCACCGAGCCGTTGACCAGTGCCCGCACCTCTTCGTAGGGAACCCGCAGTTCGAGAATGCTCGGCACGTTGTCGATGACCGTCGACTGCGTGTGAACCAGCGGTTTGCCGCTCAGCGGTGTGCCGGTCCAGGTCATCGTCACCGTGTCGCCGACGGCGAAGTCTTCGGTGCGCACGTGGATCTGCACGGTGACGGGCTGCTGGTTGAGCTGTTTGAGGTCGATGACGCCATTGAACGATTCCCTGATGATCGGCGCTTCCAGGCGCGAGGCACCGGCCTCGACGTCGACGGTGGTGGTGAGCGACCACTTTTCCGAATAGTTCCAGACCTCGTCGTACACCTCATACGCGATCAGCAGGGCGGAGCTGTCGCCGCCGGCAAGGATGTCGGCCTGCTCGGCGCGCACCACGATGGGCAAGGTGCCGTCGACGTGGGCCTGCATCAGCACCAGCGGTGCCAGGAACACGCTGCCCCACTTCACTTGGATCGTGTCGCGCAACGCGATGTTGGGGTAGCGCTGGATCGTCATCGGCACGCCCTTGGCGGCCCACTCGGCATCGACGCCTTGCTCGATCACCTCCTGGGGCAGTTGCACAATCTTGAGCTCCGAGTGGCCGGGCTTGTGCGGCTCTTTGTCGATGCCGGCCGGGCGGTCGAGCTTGACCCGCAAGCGCAGCGGCACGGAGGGATCGTCCGGTGCCGCTTCCCCTGCGCGGTGCAGCAGGAAATAGCACTCCTCGATCCAGCCCGGCACGAAGCGGGCGGCCGCGACGAAGAAGAACAGCCGCTGATTGACGTCGTTCGCCGTCACCACCTGGTGATAGACCACGCTCTGGTCAAGGAAGACATCCACGGTGTCGCCTTCGGCCATGGAGATCCACGGGTCGATGACGAACATCACCCCTTGCTCATGGTCGCTGACCACCGCAATGCTGATGCCGCCGTCGCCGTCCGTGATCGGCCGGGTCATGCCGGCGATGAACAACGGCTGCAGGGCCAGCACGCCGAAACCGGGCGCGTTGCCGACGAGGGTGAGCGGGGCGGGCAAGTAGGAACGCAAGGCGGTCATGGTCAGCTCCTTGCCGAGGTGGGCATGGATGTGCAGGCGGGTCGTTGACCGGAATTAGGGACTGCGCAGGGGTGTTTGACCACTGTCAGATCTGACAGGGGGAGGGTGATTTCCGATGACCGGCTGCATGCACGAAGCCTGTTTCAGCCTACCGCGAACCCTGGAGCCAGCCTGCTGGCGATAGCGGTGGGTCAGTCGAATGTGATGTTGGCTGACCCACCGCCATCGCCAGCAGGCTGGCTCCCACAAGGGGGTGCGTTTGGTCAAAGGGCGGCGGCGGCTTTCAGCTCCAGGCTGTCCAGCACCCGGTTCACCGCCAGCTCGCCGAGCATGATCAGCTGCGCGATGCCTTGCGCGGTATGCCGGTGCTGGCCGTCCAGCAGCCCCGCAAAGTTGTTGGCCATGACCTTGGCCGAGGTCAGGGTCTCGCAGGCGTCGGCCAGCAGTTCCTCGTTGTCGGCGGCGGGGGCGATGGCGTAGAGCTTGCTGATCTTCAGAGTGGGGTCGGGGAGGGCAATCGGGTTGAGGTAATGGTCGAGGGCGCGCTCGGCGGCTTCGTTGAGCTTGCGCGAGTCGGGGGATTCGTAGGGGGACGTGGGGTCGGTTTCGGG